>DASPNN010000389.1:0-6366 GCA_035626495.1 Chryseosolibacter sp. | reverse complement strand
ATGGAAACGGGCCTACTTGCTCCTGTGTTTCTGGTATGCTATTAATTACGCCGTCGGAACATTTCTTGAGTGGAGGCTCGAAAACCCGAATACCTATATATTCTGGAACGCGCTCTCGCTGTTCGAGGCGCTCTGCCTTCTGATCATCGCGATCTTTTTTTACTGCAATTTGCTTTTCAAATACAACATCTACATCCAGGTCGCAGGACACGCGGTCGGGGTTATGGTGTATTTTCTGATCATGGGCACAATCTCGTGGTACCTGGAAGACTACGTGGAGGGATTCGACCAGTTTTTTAACTGGAAGGATCACCTTGTTCACCTGCTGAAGTGGGAAGGCCTGCACTTTCACGATCAGTATATCATTACGGTTGGGGTTTACTATGTGATCCGCTACTTCCAGAATGTTCAGCATAAAGAGCAGGAGAAGAGCGAGCTCAACATCAAGAACCGGGAGATGCAGATATCGTTGCTAAAGTCGCAGATCAATCCGCATTTCCTGTTCAACACACTCAACTCCATCAATATGCTGATCGGTTCCAGCAAGGAGCAGGCCCGTCGCGTCATCACCCAGCTTTCGGATATTTTTCGGTATGCGCTCGACTCCCATGGGGACCAGATGGTGCGCCTCATTCATGAGCTGGACTTTATCGACAACTACATACGCATTCAGCAGGTGCGTTTTGGCGACCGGCTGAAGTTTGTGAAGCAGGTTGATTTCTCCTGCCTCAATGTCCACATCCCCCCGATGATATTGCAGCCCCTGGTGGAAAACTCTGTGAAGTATGGCATCGCGCCCAAGGAAGAGGGAGGAACCATCGTGCTCACTGTAAAGCGTTTTAACAACATGATATTTTTTGAAGTCAAGGACGATGGCCTGGGTTCGAACGCCAAAAAAGTTATGGACGGCAGCTCCAGCGGGGTGGGATTGAATAATACCGACGAGCGCCTGAAAAACATCTTCGGTCCGGGATCCGGTCTGCGTATCCGATCCAACGAATGGGGCTATTCTGTGAGCTTCTTCATACCATTTGAAGAACCTGGCGAAGATGCAAATCCGGTGCGGGAACCGCTAAAAAGTAGGGCGGTTTAGCAAATCTCTGCTAATTTCACGTAATTTTAAAAGTTAATATCCAGATACAATGAACATTACCTGCGTTATAGTAGACGACGAAAAACTCGCCCGTGAACTTCTGACGGAGTATCTCCAGCAGATGCCCAATATCCAGATCGTGGGTGAAGCTGGCAAAGGAAAGGAGGCGGTTGAAGTCATCGATAAACTAAAACCCGACCTGGTGTTCCTCGACGTTCAAATGCCTGGTATGACGGGCTTCGATGTCCTCGACGAGATCACCCACGATCCGTTCGTGATCTTTTGCACCGCCTACGATCAATATGCCATCAAAGCATTCGAAAAAAATGCCGTCGACTACCTGCTCAAACCCCTGGACCAGGAACGTTTCAAGCTGGCCGTCGAACGCGCCATCGCGCGCATGAAGCTTGAACAGAATAATGTCGGTGAACTTCTGCGCAGCATCAAGACGGAGAACAAGTCATCCTACGATTCTCACATATTCGTGCAGAAGTCGGAAAAATTGCTCAACCTGCCCGTTGAGGAAATTGTTTACCTCGAGGCTTCAGGCGATTATACCATCCTCACTACCAAGAACGACCAGTTTGTCAGCTCTTCAGGTATTGGGAAACTTGAAGAGATCCTCAATCCCGAAATGTTTATACGGGTTCACCGCAGTACGATCATTAATATCAACAGCCTGAAAGAAATTGAAAAACACTTTAACGGTGGTATGGTGGTGAAAATGCAGAACGGGAAAAGCTTCCCGGTAAGCAGGACCTACGCCAAGCTGATCCGGCGCAAGGTCGTCTAGCCCGCCGATATAAAACATTAAAGGCACCCCGATTGGAGTGCCTTTTTTTCATGTTTTTTCGAATCAATCCTTCTTCTCCGGCAAAGTAAAGTTCACGCGGATCTTCACCTTTTCTTCAACAGGTTGATTGTCTTTCTTAGAAGGAACCCACGCCGGACCTTCTTTAATAAGGCGGATCAGCTCTTCGTCACATCCGTAGCCAAGTCCCTTGATCACCTGGAAATCGCTCAGCTGGCCATTCGGCTGCACTGTAAACTGCACCGTGACTTTACCCTTCACCTCGTTCTCCAATGCCTGCTGTGGATATTGAAGCTGCTCCTCGAGATATTTTTTGTAGGCATTCCTTCCACCCTCGGGTACCGCCATCTCCATCACAGCGGGATCCTTATCGCTGTCGGCGACTCCATAACCTGTGACTACCATTTCGCTGAGTTGCGAGGGATCGGATTGCATGGCGACTTTCACCTCGGCATCGTCTTTGACCTTCACTTCGCGGCTGGTAAGTCCGATGAATGAAAAAACGAGCGAATCATTTGTACCCGGGACCTCCAGACTGAAAAATCCGTCGGCATTGGTGATTGTGCCTTTGTTAGTTCCTTTGATCAATACATTGACACCTGCCAGGGGGCTGCCATCTTCGAGGGAGACTACCTTCCCTCTCACCGATTTATCCAAGGCCAGGAACACGCTCGCATCTCTTCCCGAACGGATGCCCTGCTTGCGTTTCGGTTCCTCCTCGGCGGTTTCACCGCTAACATCGCCATCGCTCTTGTCAACAGATTCAGCGACTCTGGTTTCGGTCTCCGGTGAGACAGCCGCGCTGTTCGTCGGCTGCTCGAGCTCTGCTTCGGCGAGCGCCTCGGATCTGGTCTCGGACTCGACCCCATCCGGGACCACCATCTCGGCCGGTGCGGTGACAATTGCGTCTGACGATTCGTCGTTTTCATATTCCCTTGATGGCGAAGAAGGCGTTTGGCGTTCCTCGGCATCATTTGATTGGTTCGCGGCGGGGCCGGCAGAATCGTCAACCGTCGGGTCTTTGGCAGCCACACTGTCGGCAGCAACACCTGAATCTTTCTTCAACGCGAGCATTGCCGACTGCGGTGACTGGTCGCGAATCATGTTCAAAACAATAAAAGAGGACACAGCCAGAATCAGCAGGCTTGCGGCAATGCCCATGTACAGCTGCCAGCCACTCATGGTGATCAATCTGCGCTTGCGGTGAGTTTTGTCGTAAACGGAACGTTGAAGGAGTTCAATGTCCATGCTAAAAGGTTCCGCGCCCGCGTGTTCCGCACCCTCCAGGGCATCGGCAAGAAATGGGTCACGGAGGGCCTTTTGCTCCAGCGCGTGCATTTCGGCCGGAGTAAGCTCCCCCTTCAAATACCGTTCAATATCGCTATTCCGATAGGCCATTCCGTTCCATGCAAATTTTCAAATTCCTTTTGCCATTTTGAATATAACTCTTCACTTTATTTAGGTCAAAACCCGTGAACTCGGTGATTTCCTTGTAGCACTTCTGTTCCAGGTAAAACAGCTGGACACACTGTTTTTGTTCATTTCCAAGCTGCTGAATACATTTTTCCAGCTTATGAAGGTTGGATTCGATCTCCGGTCCGCTCTCGGGATGCCCGTTGAGACCATTTTCCATAAGAAAAGGCGATAATTCTTCGAAATTTTTGCCTTTCCTGGCCCGCAGCTGCATCAGGCAGTGGTTGCGGGATGTGACGTAAAGCCACGACTTGAAAACGTTTACCTCGTGCTCCTTCAAACTGACGATCAGCCGCTCGAAGATCTGCATGACCGAGTCGCGCGCTTCCTCCCGGTCTCTGAGATATTTCATGCAGACACCATAGACGAGTGCAGTGTAGCGGTTGTACAGCTCTCCGACAATACCGAGCTCATCCGATTGCTTGTAACGCGCGATCAGCTCTTCATCACTCAGGTTTTTGTACTGTCCGTCGGAAAACATGGACTTAAATTAAAAAAAAATCCGGTCGTCTTTTATGGATTCTTCAGAACCCACGCATCACAAGTGTAATAAAAATAACGGCGATGAAAAAAATATGGTTCTTGCTGATCGTGACTTTCTCTGCTTTAAGTTTTTCCAACATCGCAGAACGTACGATCTCAGGGGTGGTCACTTCAGCAGATGATGGGATGCCCATACCCGGTGTTCAGGTCAACGTCAAATCGACTACCGGAGGCGTGACCACCGACATCCATGGAAAATATCAGATCAAGATACAGGACGATAAGGCGATACTGGTTTTTTCTATGCCCGGCTTCATCAGCGAGGAAATCGTCGCGGGATCTCAGGCAGTCATCAATGTGCAGCTGAAACTTGAAACGTCTCCTTCGAGAGACATTATAATCAGGGGGTATGCGACGCAGAAACAAAAGGCTGTCACTGGCGCGGCGACGGTCGCGGAACCGGAGATGCTCAGCCAAGGTGTGTTTAGTCTTTCGGAAAACACAGAAGAATATGCAGGCATTGCGGAAAATATTTTCGCGATCCGCTGAACGAGCCACTCTCGACTTTTTCAGTCGATGTCGACCGCGCTTCCTACAGCAACGTAAGGAGGTTCATCAACAGTGGACAACGCCCGCCCGCCGATGCCGTTCGCATCGAAGAAATGATCAATTATTTCGACTACGATTATCCGCAGCCTCAAAGCCAGCACCCGTTCGCAATCCATACCGAAGTTGCGCAGGCTCCCTGGAACACACAGCACCAGCTAGTGCATTTCGGGATACAGGGCAAGACAATTCCGGTTACGAGCCTTCCGCCTTCAAACCTTGTATTTTTGATCGACGTGTCGGGGTCCATGGATGCCCCGAACAAGCTGCCACTTGTCAAACAATCCTTTGGCATGCTTGTCGACCAGTTGCGTGCGCAAGATCGGGTGGCCATTGTTGTGTATGCGGGCGCGGCCGGAACGGTGCTGGAGCCCACGCCAGGCAGTGAAAAAGTGAAGATCGTGAATGCCATAGACAGGCTCGAGGCGGGAGGTTCCACGGCCGGTGGCGCTGGTTTGCGCTTAGCCTATGCGTTGGCAGCGGAACATTTTAGCCAGAATGGCAACAACCGCGTCATCATCGCCACCGACGGCGATTTCAATGTCGGCGAGTCGAGCGATCACGCGATGGAAAAACTGATTACCAGCAAACGTGACCAGGGCATATTTCTTACTGTCCTCGGTTATGGAATGGGCAACTACAAAGACTCCAAACTAGAAACGCTGGCCGACAAAGGCAACGGAAACTACGCCTACATCGACAATATCACGGAAGCACGAAAAACCCTGGTGTCGGAATTCGGTGGCACCCTGTTCACGATCGCAAAAGATGTGAAGATCCAGGTTGAATTCAATCCTGCCAAAGTGAAAGCTTATCGCCTGATCGGTTATGAAAACCGCCTCCTCAACCGTGAAGACTTTAACAACGATAAAAAAGATGCGGGCGAAATCGGGTCGGGTCACACCGTCACGGCGCTGTACGAAATCATCCCGGCTGGAGTGAAAAGCGAGTTCTTCGACATCGATCCGTTGAAATATCAACCAGAGCGCTTAAAGACGCCTAAAGAAAATTCCAGTGAGTTGTTGACCATCAAGGTCCGCTATAAGAAACCGGATGGGCATTCCAGCATCTTGATGACAAGATCATTGCCTGACGAGCAGAAGAACGTCGACGCCGCGTCGGAGAACTTCAGGTGGGCCGCATCCGTGGCCGCCTTCGGAATGATGCTGCGCGAATCGCCCTATGTCAGAGGTTACTCTTACGAGGACGTAGTCGCGCTTGCGCAAACTGCCCGTGGCAAGGATGTTGAAGGTTATCGCGCCGAATTTGTATCCACCGCAAAATCGTTCGGTTTGCTCGTGCGACGTTGAGCCAAAGATTTCCCGATAGACCCTCTGGAGACGCATTCACCTGCGTCTTCTTTTTTTTCTATACAAATCTTGTCGACCCGTATGGATTCCGGCAGCGAATGACATCCTGTCCAAGAGGTGAACACATATTACTCAATACTATGAAAAAGTACATTTTGATCTTTGTCACGGCTATATTGATTGGTGTATTGGTGTGGGCCACGCAGCGCAGGGCGCCGGTGGAACGTCGCCAGCTCCTGCTGATGCACGACATGACCACGCCCCTTCAAGAGCCACCGCCGAATGGAGACCCGAATATGACGGGAAAATCTGAATCGGCGGCCGATGAGGCTGTCGAGGAACCGGGGGAAGGACAGCTTAATACGGAGTCCTACAAGAAAATTATCGACAACGTATTCCGCAGCCCGATGAAATCCCCGTTGTCGACATTTTCAATAGATGTGGATCGGGCAGCGTACAGCAACGTGCGCAGGTTCCTGCAGGTGGGCCAGCATCCGCCGGCCGATGCGGTCAGAGTGGAAGAGATGATCAATTACTTTACCTATGACTACATCGAGCCCGTGGATGGCAACCCATTTTCGATTAACACG
>DASPNN010000388.1:0-2258 GCA_035626495.1 Chryseosolibacter sp. | reverse complement strand
TTGTTTTCGCGAACAAAACGGATCGATTCGATCTTGCCTTCCAACCCGCGTTCCCCGAAGCCCGGAGCAACCAGCACGCCGTCGAGGCCTTTCAGGGTACTGGCCACACTATCGCGGTTAATATCTTCCGAAGAAAGCCACTTCACGTTGACTTTGCAGTCGTTTTGCGCGCCCGCATGGACGAAAGCTTCCGCAATTGATTTATAAGCATCTGGCAGACTGACATATTTTCCCACCAGGCCGATAGTGACTTCTTCAACAGGGTTTTTCAGTTTTCCCAGAAATGTCTTCCATTGATCGAGGTCGGGTTCGACTTTGGAGGCAACCTTCAATTTGGCCAGCACACGTTCATCGAGCTTCTCCTTTTTCATCAGCAGCGGCACATCGTAAATGGTGTCGGCGTCGATGGCTTCGATGACCGAATTAAGCTGTACGTTGCAAAATAGTGCGAGCTTTTTTCGAAGCTCAAGCGGCAAGGGCAGTTCGGTACGGCAAACGAGAATATCCGGCTGAATTCCTTCAGCGAGCAGTTCCTTGACCGAATGCTGCGTCGGCTTGGTCTTCAGTTCCTTGGCTGCCTTCAAATAAGGTATCAACGTCAGGTGGATGACCAGCGCGTTGTTGCCGCCAAGATCCCACCGAACCTGACGGACTGCTTCAATGAAGGGCAGTGACTCGATATCGCCCACCGAGCCGCCGATCTCCGTGATCACGAAATCGTATTTTCCGCTTTCACCCAGCAAAAAGATATTGCGCTTAATCTCGTCCGTGATGTGCGGCACGACCTGTACGGTCTTGCCCAGATACTCACCTTTTCTTTCCTTGGTGATGACGTTATTATATATCCTGCCCGTGGTGATATTGTTGGCCTGTGAAGTCGGCAGATTGAGGAATCGTTCATAATGGCCCAGGTCAAGGTCCGTTTCCGCCCCGTCGTCGGTGACATAACATTCCCCGTGTTCGTAGGGATTTAGTGTACCGGGGTCAATATTGATGTAGGGATCAAATTTTTGAATCGTGACATTAAACCCTCTGGCTTGAAGTAACTTAGCCAGTGAAGCTGCAATAATTCCTTTACCCAGAGATGACGTTACGCCCCCGGTTACGAAGATGTATTTGGCGTTTGACATTGATTTTTTTGAAGCCCTTTCGATTAACCGGGCACAAAGGTAATTTTTTAAAGCGAAATCCGAATATGAACCTTTGTCCTTAATCGAGGATTTAAGGGGAAATTTCAGGGCGGGTCTAGCCGCTATCAGATGCATCCCCTTGTATCCTGACCTGACGGGAAAATTTAAACGGTTAACTTTGAACCCATGAATCTCGCATCCCATCTAACTGACAAAATTTTCGATCATATTTCGAAGGTTGCTGACGATATCGGGCTGGAAACATACGTTGTCGGCGGTTATGTGCGCGATATTCTTCTCAACAGGCCATCGAAAGACATCGATTTCGTTTGCGTGGGAAGCGGCATTCGTCTGGCGGAGGCTGCGGCGGCGGCCCTCGGGCCAAAGGTGCAGGTGAATGTGTTCAGGAACTTTGGGACGGCCCAGATCCGGTATGGAGATATGGAACTCGAGTTTGTCGGCGCCCGCCGCGAATCGTATCGCAACGACTCCAGAAAGCCCATCGTCGAAGATGGAACACTTGAGGATGATCAGAAGCGACGCGATTTCACCATTAACGCCATGGCCGTTTCGATAAACGGCAAGACTTTTGGCCACCTGATTGACCCGTTTTCAGGGGTGGGTGACCTGAAGAAAAAAATCATCCGGACCCCGCTTGATCCGGACGTTACATTCTCGGATGATCCGTTGCGGATGATGAGGGCGGTTCGGTTTGCAAGCCAACTCGACTTCGACATCGAAGCCGACACCTTCAACTCCTTGTCACGGCAGGGCGCGCGCCTCAAAATTGTTTCCCAGGAACGGATCACCGATGAGCTCAATAAGATCGTTCTCAGCAAAGTGCCTTCATACGGGTTCAAGCTGCTCTTTCACAGCGGGCTACTGAAACATTTTTTCCCGGAGTTGGTAGCCTTGCACGGTGTGGAGTATGTCGACAACAAGGCTCACAAAGACAATTTTTTCCATACCCTTCAGGTGCTGGACAATGTTGCGAAAGTTTCCGACGATCTTTGGCTGCGGTGGGCGGCGATCCTTCACGATATCGCCAAACCAGCCACCAAGCGGTTTGACAAAAACCACGGATGGACCTTCCATGGCCATGAGGAAAAAGGGGCGCGAATGACACCA
>DASPNN010000387.1:0-3801 GCA_035626495.1 Chryseosolibacter sp. | reverse complement strand
GGCCTCACTTTGTCCTGAGAATTACTTCCATAGACCGCTTCGACGAGAAGTTCGAGGAGCTGATTCAAAAGCTGCCCGACGAGAACCGGCCGGAATATAAGTCCGATAACCGTGAAAACTATTTTAACGTCTTCATCCAGTGGGGATTTCTGTTTTTGCTGCTCTTTGGATTCTGGATGCTGATGCGCCGGATGACAGGCGGCGGCGGCCCTGGTGGACAGATCTTTAACATCGGCAAGTCCAAAGCAGCCCTCTTCGATGCTGAAAACAAGGTTAAAATTACTTTTGAAGACGTCGCTGGCCTCGATGAGGCGAAAGAGGAGGTAAAAGAAATCGTTGACTTCCTGAAAAATCCCGGGAAGTTCACCAAACTTGGTGGAAAGATCCCTAAGGGCGCGTTGCTCGTTGGCCCTCCGGGAACGGGTAAAACGCTCCTGGCTAAGGCCGTTGCCGGTGAAGCCGCTGTGCCATTTTTTTCGTTGTCGGGTTCCGACTTCGTGGAAATGTTCGTCGGTGTAGGCGCAGCCCGTGTGCGCGACTTGTTCAAGCAGGCTAAAGAGAAAGCACCCTGTATCGTATTTATTGACGAGATTGATGCCATCGGACGTTCGCGTGGTCGCGGACAGCTCCCCGGGGCAAACGACGAGCGCGAAAATACGCTGAACTCACTACTCGTTGAGATGGACGGGTTTGCCACCGATTCAGGTGTTATTATCCTGGCTGCAACGAACCGACCCGACGTACTGGATTCTGCGCTGCTTCGCCCCGGCCGCTTCGACCGCCAGATCAGTATAGATAAGCCAGACATCGTCGGACGCGAGCACATCTTTAAAGTCCACCTCAAGCCGATCAAGCTCGACCCGACCGTCGATGTGAAAAAATTGTCGGCACAAACACCCGGATTCGCGGGTGCTGAAATAGCCAACGTCTGTAACGAAGCCGCGCTTATTGCCGCCCGCCGCGACAAGAAGGCTGTCGATATGCAGGACTTCCAGGATGCGATAGACCGGGTGATCGGAGGCCTGGAGAAAAAGAATAAGATCATTTCACCCGAAGAGAAAAAGATTGTAGCCTTTCACGAAGCCGGACACGCCGTAGCCGGGTGGTTCCTGGAGCATGCCGATCCACTTGTGAAAGTGAGTATCGTGCCGCGCGGTGTGGCCGCACTGGGATATGCGCAGTATCTTCCAAAAGAACAGTTCCTATATCAAACCGAGCAGATGATGGATGAGATGTGCATGGCATTCGGAGGCCGCGCCGCAGAAGAAATCGTGTTCGGCAAAATCTCGACCGGTGCTTTGAGCGATCTGGAGCGCATTACAAAAATGGCTTACGGCATGGTAACGATATACGGCATGAACAAGGAAATCGGCAACATGTCGTATTATGACTCCAAACAATCCGATTACACTTTCCAAAAGCCGTATTCGGATGCCACCGCTGAGAAGATCGATAAGGAGGTGCGTAACATCATCGATGAAGCTTACAACCGGACCAAGGCATTACTTACCCAGCATCGTCAGCACCTGGACGTTATTGCCCGGGAGCTTCTCGAAAAAGAGATCCTGTTCCAGGCAGACCTGGAGCGACTGATTGGCAAACGTCCTTTCGACAAACCGACGACCTACCAGCAGTTTACCAATGGCCAGGGTAAATATGAAAAGAAAGCCCATGAGAATGAGCAACCTGGCGTAGACACGCCACCGACCCTCGAGGGTGAAAAACCCGACAAGGTTGGCCGATAGGTAGTTCGTGATTATAATCTTATTTTTGAAACTCAGGTTAACAGCCTGAGTTTTTTTGTGAGGTGGGGCCAGCAAGCCGTACCATTTTCAGAACTATGACGCATCAATTTTCTTTACCACACGAAAAGAAGATCTATTTCGCCTCCGACTTTCACCTGGGAGTCCCTGACCACGACAGCAGCCTGATCCGAGAAAAGCGGATTGTCGCCTGGCTCGACTCGATCCAGCATGATGCGCACTCGATCTATCTGCTCGGTGACCTTTTTGATTTTTGGTTCGAATACAAGTATACAATTCCCAAAGGGTACATCAGGCTGCTCGGCAAGCTTGCAGAAATCCGCGATGCAGGTATACCCGTGACCTTCTTTACCGGCAACCACGACCTCTGGATGTTCGACTATTTTCCCAGGGAGCTCGACATACCTGTATACAATGAAACCCAACTCCTTCTTGTCGGAAACCAGCGGCTGCTCATCGGCCATGGAGACGGCCTCGGACCCGGGGATACGACCTACAAGCTGCTCAAAAAATATTTTTTCAATAACAAGTTGGCCCAATGGATGTTCATGTGGCTCCATCCGAATATTGGAATGAGGCTTGCGAATGCCTGGTCCAAAAGTAGTCGCATAGCAAACGTGAAGAAAGAAGAAGCGAAGTTCTATGGCGAAGCGGGCGAGTTCCTGTTGGTATATTGCAAGGAGATGGAAAAGAAAACGCATCATGACTACTACATCTTTGGTCACAGGCATTTGCCCCTTTGCATGAAGGTGAGTGAGAACAGCACCTACATCAACCTCGGCGAATGGGTGAACTTCAACACCTATGCCGTTTACGACGGCACGAAAGTTGACTTAAAAACATTCAATGTTCCTGAAGGATGAAAATACTCGCCGGCCTCTTATTGATTGTTGTTATTCCCGCTTTTGGCCAGAAGAAAATCAAGACCATTGAGCTAAGCGATTCGATCAAATCGGCCTATGTGGACCGTGTTGGAGAATTATATGTGATCACGCGCGGAGGACAGGTTCAACGCTACGATGCCGATGGAAAACTTCAGATCCTTTACCGCGCCGATGACATCCCCACCCTTTTCGACCCCCGCGATGGTGCCCGGCTGTTCGCCTACTACAGAAGTACACAGACCTATCAATATCTTAACCCCTCGTTCGAGATCACGAAAGCCTATCGTATCGACTCGTCGTTTGCAATTGAACCCTGGCTAATTTGCCCGTCGGGAGACCATAAGCTTTGGGTATTGGATGCAGTCGATCATTCGCTTAAGCGGCTAAATCCCAAAGAGTCGGTCGTTGAGGTCGAGGTTGTAATCGACTCGGTGCTGATCCGGGATGCCCGCCTTTTCACCACCATGCGTGAGTACCAGGGTTTTGTTTTCCTGTTCGAGCCCGGCAAGGGCATCCACATCTTCAGCGCGATGGGCAAACATATTAAGACAATTGCCGCACCCGGGTCAACTTCTTTTCACTTCCTCGGGGAAGAAATGTACTACCGCGACGGTTCTTCAATCCGGTTTCTCGATCTTTTCTCCGCCGAGGGTCGTGCCATACAACCTGTTCAAAAAAGTGGCGACATTCTTCTTACGGACATTCGCCTCTTCCACGTCCAGGACCTGCGGGTCGACATCTACGAATACACCCCCTGACAAAAGTTTTAGATACTGTCCAATTTTGAACATATTTGTACATTGAAGGACAATAATTTGCTGGAAAACGCACTCTCACCGGTTTGGGCTCGGATTTCCTTAGGTGGAAAACGGTCAAAATAAAGTGCTGTGCCACCCGGCTGGCTTTCTTTGGAAGCAAACCTGCTTTTGGCACATTATTTCCTAGAAACCATCGTTCACCCTAAACCTTAGAAAATACAGTGGCCCAGGAAGGCGGAAAAATTCTAATGATCGATGATGATGAGGATGTTCTCCTCGCAGCCAAGATGCTGCTCAAAAAACAAAATCATCACGTCATCATCGAAAAGAATCCCAATAAAATTCCTTTTCTACTGAACAACGACACTTATGATGTGATTTTGCTCGATATGAATT
>DASPNN010000386.1:0-3717 GCA_035626495.1 Chryseosolibacter sp. | reverse complement strand
ATTCTGCCGATCGATCAACCGGCGGTAATACCCGCCTGCTCTGAATTTTTTTCGGTTCTGTCTCTAATCTCTGACAGTTTTTCATGGAAATTCTGCCAATTTTTTCCATAACACCGTGTACGCATAATTTTTGAATTGTGCCCTCGTGATTTTCTGAAATTGTAATAAAGGCCATGAATTCAGAACGAGCAATTACTGGTCTTACTGCAAGGCAGAAGGCCGTTCACAAAATCAAATCCTGTGTAAGCACGCTGGCGCGCTGCGTACGATGGGCGCTGTTCGCCACCATCGTATTCGTCGTCTCATCGTGTCACGAAAAGACAAATGGTCAGGCACAAGCCGACGCGAACGAGAAGGCTGCGGCAATGGCCGACAGTCTCGATAAGCCGAAGGTTGACATCAAAGTCAACAGACATTACGACGACCAGGGGAATCTGATCGGCTTCGATTCAACCTACTCTTCATACTACTCGAACATCAAAGGGGACACCGGGAAAATGGACAGCCTCATGCGCGGCTTCGACATGTTTTTCAACCGGAATCATTCATCATTCTTCAACAAACAGTTTGATCCCTTATTCTTCCGCGACTCGTTGCGATATCCGGACTTTTTTCACAAGGATTTCTTTCTGAAGCGTTACGAGCTTAATGACTGGTATTTTCGCGACGTCATGAAACGGATGGATTCAATTAAGAACAAGTTCTATGAGGAGAGTGCCAGGAACAAAAACTCAAAAGATCTTTAATGAATTTCACAGAAAGGAGAGCGAATCATGAAAAACCGCACTGACCACATTGACCTGCCCGCCTGGATTGAGAACGGCTTTGAAGTTCCGCACATTTTTAACCGGGGACCCGTGCGACCGGTGCCGGAGCGGGGGGTGTCGACACCGGCAGTTAACATTATCGAAACAGGTGATGACTTTCGACTCGAAATGGTGGCCCCGGGGATGAAAAGGCAGGCTTTCAACATCGACCTCCGCGACAGCACGCTCACGGTCACCTATGATCATCCCGACAACCAGACGGGCGAACGGAGTGATTGGAAATACCGGACACGCGAGTACAACTACCATTCATTTACGCGGAGCTTCTTGTTGCCCGACACCATCGCGACGGAAAAAATATCGGCCACCTACCGGGACGGCATCCTGACCATTATTCTTCCAAAAAAAGACGACGCCCGGTCGAAGCTGCGCCGGATCAAAATTGAATAGAAACTGAAGCTCAAGTACAACTTATGTTCAACCAAAAACAGGAAAGGAGGATTCTATATGAAAAATCTCATCAGAACAAATGGCAATTTGTTTCCAGCCATGCCGTCATTGCTGAATGATTTTTTTGCCGACGCATGGCTGGATCCATCCCTGGGTAACTGGCGGTCGAAGGGCACAACGCTGCCCGCCGTCAATGTCATGGAAACGAACGACGATTTCCGAATCGAGGTGGCAGCCCCCGGCATGAAACGAGGTGACTTCAGGGTTGAACTCGACAACAATGTGCTGACCATTTCGGCACAGCAGGAAGAAAATCGCGAGAAAAAAAATGAGCCGGGCGAATACACGCGGCGGGAGTTCAGCTATGAGTCGTTCCAGCGGAGCTTCCACCTGCCAGCTCAAATGGTGGAGGGTGATAAGATCGCGGCCCGCTATGTGGATGGCATCTTACACATCACCGTACCGAAGAAAGAAGAAGCGAAAGTCAAGCCGGCAAAGCAGATCGCGGTATCATAAGTATGGCGGGCTCGTCCCGCCTTCTTGCTTTTCATTCTGCAAAAGAGAAAAGGCATCCCCGGAAATTCACACGTCATAACGTTATGGCTATTGGTCGTAGTCACAAAACTCGCCCCCTCATGTTTTATGAAAAAATGTGATCCTCGCGGGAGTAAAGGCGGACAAATCCAGCTCTAAAAATAGGACCGATCGGCAGTAAAAAATCATGCCGTCTATTTTTGCTGACTTTGACCCGACCATGGCGTGAGTATAGGGAGAAATCTTTAATTTTATCGCTTCCCCGTCGTGCACGCATGAAGGTCGCAAAAAAGAAAGTCAAAATTCCAAAACTGCCCGCCAACGGAAAGGACGGCAAAGACGACCATTACATCGTATGTATAGGCGCCTCCGCCGGAGGAATGGAAGCGATCCATGACCTGTTCGACAACATGCCGCAGGACACCGGCTATTCCTTCATTGTGATTCAGCATTTGTCCTCCGAATACAAGAGTCTGATGGCAGAGTTGCTTGCCAAGCATACGACGATGAATGTTGCGGAAGCCGCAGACGGAGTGCTCGTGCAGCCCAACACAGTTTACGTCATACCCAACAACAGGAATATTACAATACACGATCGCCACCTGAAGCTGACTGCGAAGGAAGAGCGCCGCTCGCCAAACATGGCGATCGACATTTTCCTGCATTCGCTGGCGAAGGATGTTGGAAAAAAAGCCATCGCAATTATTTTGTCGGGAACAGGATCGGATGGTACCAAGGGAATCGCTGCCATAAAAAAAGCGGGGGGACTTGTTTTCGTTCAGGACCCGCTGTCGTCGAAGTTCGATGGGATGCCGCATAGCGCGATCGCCTCGGGGAAGATCGACTATATTCTTTCCCCGGAGTCGATAGCCGAAGAACTGGTTACGAGACACCAGGTGGCATTGCCTGCCGTCATTGTCGATTCCTTGCCGGCAGAGGATGAACCGGTGCTGGCAGAAATTCTCAACCTGCTCAACCGGAGAACTTCGTGCGACTTTACGGCCTATAAACGCCCTACCCTCGTGCGGCGGCTGACCCGGCGAATGGGTATGCTGAATTATAAATCCCCCCGCGAATACCTGGAATTTCTTAAGAGCGACGATGGCGAGATCAACGCGCTGTGCAAGGAGTTTCTTATAGGTGTCACGCGTTTCTTCCGCGACCCCGAAGCATTCGAGGAACTCAAGCTCAAGGTGATTCCGGAGATCGTCAAGTCAAAGAATCCCGGGGAGATGATCAAGGTTTGGGTTGCGGGCTGCAGCACAGGGGAAGAGGTTTATTCCATCGCGATCCTTTTCCGCGAGCATTTCAGCCGGATCAAAAAGAGTTTCGACATTAAGATCTTTGCCTCGGATGTCAACAAGGAATCCACCGAGTTTGCCTCCAAGGGCGTTTACTCAGACACGATTGCCCGGGACATCCCGCGGGATCTTCTTGAAAAATACTTTACCAAGGAAAAAAATAAATACAGGGTCAGCTCGCAGATCAGAAAAATGATCGTGTTCTCGCACCACGATCTGCTTCGTGACGCGCCCTTTGGCCGCCTGGACCTGATCTGTTGCCGGAATATGCTGATCTATGTCGCGCCGGAGCTGCAAAAAAGGATCATGGCCATCTTCCATTTTTCCCTGAACCTCGGTGGATATCTTTTCATGGGATCCAGTGAAAACATTGGTGACCTGAAAGACAGCGTCATCGAAGTCAGCAAAAAGTGGAAGATCTACAAGAACACCCGGATGGCAAAATCGATGGGGCTTGATACGCTCGCGTATTCCGATGCCCTGACGCGCAAATTCAGCCCGACTGTAAAGATCCATAAGGAAGTGTCGCGAAAAGCGATTATCGAGACGCTGGTGACGATCATGATGGACGAATACACGGCGGCCGGCGCGCTGGTGGACAAACATTGCACGGTGATCGAAACCTTTGGAGACTATCGAAAATACCTCCAGCTGCCGGAGAAGAA
>DASPNN010000385.1:0-2157 GCA_035626495.1 Chryseosolibacter sp. | reverse complement strand
CTTTCGGAATATTCTCTCCTTCGTAAACATCAAAGGCGACTACCTCCTTGATCAGCCGTTTCTCGGTGGCCATCACAAGCTCGTGTATCTCATCAAATCTCACGGGACTGTCGAGTACGAGGGAGAGGTCGCGTTTCACTTCAGGAAATTTCGGAACGTCTTGAATTACTAACTTAGGGTTTGCCATCTTGAAAAGCAAGGAAGTACTTAACTCGGCATAAAATAATTCCTGCTTGATACCGAAATCCTTTACTATGAGCGATTTAACTTTTCCAACCTTTCCGATTTCCTTTTCCTTCATCATCAAGCGTGTCCCATATTCGAACAACTGATCGTCGCTTTGATGTGACTTCACGTTGCTCGCTCCACATTTTGTGAGGATGTTGCTCACCTGCTGTGCAAGATCGTAGTAAGTCACTGCGTTTGTTTTGCGTTGCCAGTTCTCCGTTTCCACTTGCCCCGTCATATAAAGAGCAAGTCGTTCTTCTTCGGTATACTGTCCGTCCTTCCTGGAATAAATTTTTCCGAATTCATAGAGCTTCAGGTCTTTCTGCTTGCGGTTGACGTTATAAGCGCACACTTCCAACCCCGTAAACAACATCGTTTGGCGCAATACACCCTGCTCTTCGCTGAGTTTGTTCAGGATCTCGACGGGCTGACCGGTAAATTGTAGTTTGAACTTCTGTTGGTAAGCAATATTGGTCAGTGAGTTTGTCCATATTTCAAAAAATCCGTTACCCGTCAGCAATTCGCCGACGGATTTTTTGAACTTATCCGCATTTTTGACAGGGAATTCAGCAAGAAAATCCGTTCTGGCAGTATCGCGCAGTTCAATATTGTTGAATCCGTAGATCCTTAAAATCTCTTCAATCACATCGGCTTCTTGAAACACGTCAACCCGGTAAGGCGGCACGGACACGTTGTAACTGTCGGCGGATTTGGAAACGATCGCGATATCAAGGCTGTCGAGGATCGCAAAGATCTTTTCGCGTTGGATCTTCGCGCCGATCAGACGGTCAACGTTTTTATCTTTTACGGAAATTACGCGATTACCGACTTTTTTTGGATAGACGTCGACTATCTCCGATGAAATTTTCCCTCCCGCAATTTCCCTTATGAGCAAGGCGGCGCGCTTCAATGCATACACGGTGGAATTCGGATCTGTCCCGCGCTCATACCGGAAAGAAGCATCGGTCTTCAGCTGGTGATACATGGCCGTCTTGCGGACGTAATCGGGGGAGAAGTAGGCGCTTTCGAGGAAGATGTTCGCTGTTGCATTTGTGATTCCGGAATGAATCCCCCCAAACACCCCCGCAATGCACATCGCTTCCGACTTGTTGCAGATCATCAGGTCATTTGCCTGAAGTATCCGCTCGCGATTGTCCAGGGTAGTGAACCTCGTGCCAGCAGGCAGTGTCTTGACGATAACCGCACCGCCTGTGATCCGGTCCGCGTCGAATGCATGCAAGGGCTGTCCCAGCTCGTGACATACAAAGTTGGTGATGTCTACCACATTGTTAATCGGGGTGAGGCCAATGGCAAGCAAACGGTTCTTGAGCCATGCCGGTGATTCTTTCACCTCGACGCCCCGGATCGTCACGGCTGAGTAACGTGGACATGCATCATGATTCTCGACGATGACCGGGATGGTAAGATCGCGGTTGTCAACCTGAAATTCATCTACCGACGGCCAGCGGACAGAACGTCCGAGCGCTGCCCGGATGTCGCGCGCCACGCCAATGTGAGAAGCTGCATCGGCCCGGTTTGGGGTCAATCCGATTTCAAGCACGTGGTCCGACGATAAATCGAAAAATTTAGCGGCAGACGTGCCATTCGCAACCCGGGTATCCAGCACCATGATCCCGGCATGACCATGGCCAAGGCCGATCTCGTCTTCTGCACAGATCATTCCTTCTGACATCTCCCCGCGGATCTTTGCCGATTTGATTGTAAAAGGCTCCCCCTGTGTCGGATAAACCGTGCACCCAGGTAACGCAACAACCACTTTTTGGCCGGCGGCCACGTTCGGTGCACCGCAGACGATTTGCGAAGGCTTGCCCTTGCCCACATCGACTGTGGTCACCGTGAGCTTGTCGGCATTTGGATGCTTGGCGCAGGTCAGCACCTCGCCGATCACCAATCCGGCCAGCCCACCCC
>DASPNN010000384.1:0-6723 GCA_035626495.1 Chryseosolibacter sp. | reverse complement strand
TTGGTGATGCTTTTCCAGGACGGGCACGGGGGCAGTAATCGTTACGGCCGGAACCCGAAAGGGCTGCGCGGCCCGGGCGATGAGCTGCTGGATGATGGAAGCGGGACACTGGACCGACAGTTCATCAACCAGACTGCCTCCAAGGACGGCAACTAAACCTGTTGGCAGCAAAAGGAGGTTCTGTTCTGCTCACAGGTTTTCCAGCACTTTACGGTAATCCCTTCCCACAGGGATTGGAACACCTGTGATTTCGACCTCATCCGCCGTGTAAGTCTCGATTTTATCCAGGGCCACGATAAAAGAGCGATGGATCCGCTTGAACAAATGACCAGGCAGCAGTTCCTCCACCTCATGAGTACTCATTTTTGAAAGATATTCCTTCCTGGTTGTAACGATCTTGACGTACTCCCGCTGGCTTTCTACATACAATATTTCCGCAAACAGGATCTTCACTTTCTTTTTTTGAACGGTGATAAAGAGATAATCTTTGCCCGCACCCGGAGCAGGTTCGGGCGTATCCTTCTGTGAAGATTTTACTTTGGTGACCGCAACCAAAAACCGTTCGAAGTCAAACGGTTTAAGCAAATAATCAGTGACATTCAGATTAAATCCGTCCACCGCGTATTGGTGATAGGCCGTCGTAATAATGACCGCGGGAGGGCGCGTCAGGGTTTTCAAAAATGCCATACCCTTTAGTTTGGGCAAATGAATGTCGAGAAAAATCAGCTCCACGGAATTTTCTCGAAGGAATTCCGTGGCAAGAATAGCGTCTTTAAAGGTCCCTTTCAGTTCCAGGAATGGAACCTCGGCAACGTAATCGCTGAGCACTTTTGCGGCGAGTGGCTCATCCTCGATAATAATACAGCTTAATTTAGACATGACTTGCCAAATTTATCTTAAGCGTTGCCGTGAAGACCGAGTTGGCCTGTTGTACATTCAAATCATACTCGGTATAAAGCAATTCCAACTGCCGACGGAGATTGGAAAGACCGATGCTTGCCCGGATTGTCTCATCCGGCGTCGGCTCACTTGAATTTTTGACCACAAAGTTCAGCATGCGGTTCCTTACGGCCAGGTGAATATCGACAAAAGGCTCGTTCCTTGTTTCGGAAACACCATGTTTAAAAGCATTTTCCACCAGCGGGATCAATAGCAACGGCGGCAAGGATTGTTTCATATCCTCGATGTCATGATTAAAATTAACGCGCAGCGAAGCATCATATCGCAGCTTTTCAAGCGCAATGTAATCGTTCATGATCTTTAACTCCTGTTCAATCGCAATGAAATCACCGCTCGTTTCATAAAGCATAAACCGCAGGATCTTCGACAGTCGCAGGATCGACTCGGGAGCGAGATCCGACTTATCTCTGGCCAGGGCGTAGATGTTGTTCAATGTGTTAAAGAGAAAGTGGGGGTTGGTCTGCGATTTGAGATAGTTGAGTTCGGCCTCCTGTTTCTGAATGCGGAGCTGTTGCGCGACCTGTTTCAGCTTCCTGTAATCGTAGGTGTATTTGATGATCCCGAAAAAAAAGATAGAGAAGAAACTGTATCCAATGTGATATTGAACCCCTTTGTATACGGATTCGTGAACGCGTAGGGGAAAATACAGGTGAAGCGCAATTCCCAGGGAACGCCAGAAATAAAAACCGAAGGAATAGAACATAAGGTGCGCGAACAATAACAGGGGCGCCAGCAGCAGCCTCCTCCACGTGAGCCTGATATATGGCAAGGTATACTCGAAGAAAACGAAGTTCAGGGCAATCAGGTATATGACCAGCCAGACGCTGTTCCATGCGCGTTCGAGAAAAGTCTCCGGGTTGCTGATCGCGTCTCCAAACAACCAGAGTGACAGCTGCGCCGCTCCTATCAGTAAATAGAGCTTCACGCGCTCTCGGTCAATCGATATCTTCATCCTCTTTGTTCCCCGGTAAATTTCTGAAAAATATCGCACTCCTTATCCGACAGGCTATGGAAGGGGCCTTATCGTCAATGAACGACGTGGGCGGGTCAATAAAAATACCGAATAGCGGGAATCGGTGCGACGCGGTCACCCTCATGTTACCCGTTCTTTTTCGCCGTTGACATAAAAACGCTGTTTGTATACGCAACCCTGTTGTTCATAGACATCGAGCCACACGCAGTGAACCGTTCACGTATTCTTGAATAAAAATACTAAGATTATGAAAAAGAGTTTACCTATCCTCGTGACCTTGTTGATGACCGCAGGATGCCTCCAGGCACAGGTTGAAACCGCGGCAGGCAACTGGAAGACGTGGTTTATTACTTCCGTTAAAGATTACCGGTTAACTGCGCCCGCCTCCGGTAAAACTGAGATCGCACAGGTGCTGGCGGCTCAGCAGTCGCTTGACTCCGCGGGATTGCAGCGAATTGCCTTTTGGAACGCCGGATCGCCGGATTATCGCTGGCACAGCATGCTCTCCAAATTATGGACGACGGACATTTCAGGTAACGGGGCGTTGGCTAACATGCTTCTTGGCACTGCGACCTACGATGCGATCATTGCAGCCTGGGATACCAAATACACCTACAACCGCGCGCGCCCCTTTTCCGCCGATAACAGGGTCAAAGTCCACGCGCCAAAACCGGAGAGTCCCTCCTATCCCTGTGAACATTCTGTCGCGGCAGGGGTTGCTTCAACCATAATCGCGCACTTCTATCCCAACCTTGCGGATTCTGTCAGGCGCATGGCCGAGCAGGCAATGGCATCGCGTGTAGCGGCCGGCGTTGCCTTCCCAAGCGATACGAAGGCGGGATTCGAGCTTGGAAAAAAGATCGCGGAAAAAGAAATTGAAATGACTAAGGACTTCATAACCCGCCAGCCCTGGGATGGGAAAATGCCTGAAACAGCCGGAACCTGGAAAGGCAAAACCCCGATGTTTCCGACCGCAGGCCTTAACAAGACCGTGACTCTGAAGCACGCCAGTGAATTCCGCCCGGGGCCGCCGCCCGATTTTGCCAAAGAGATGGAGGAGTTGAAGAATTTCAAGCAAACATTCCGTTCAAGGGCTAATGCATTTTATTATGCAAGCCAGTTCTCAAGCCACGATCTGTTGAGCAAAAAGATATTCGAATACAATCTGCACATGAACCCGCCCCGCGCGTCCAGGATTTACGCGGCAGCTGCCGTCGCCTACTACGATGCGTTCATTTCGTGCTTCGATGCCAAATACGCATATTGGGGAATCAGACCCGACCAGTACGATCCGTCTTATCAGCCGCTGATGATGACACCTCCCTTTCCCGGCTATCCATCCGGACATGCTGCGATGGGCGGTGTCGTAGGCGACCTGTTCTCCTACTTCTTTCCTGCCGACCGTTCAGTGTTTCAAAAGGTAGCAAAGGATGGTGCCGAGTCGCGCTTCCATGCGGGCATTCACTTCCGCACCGACAATGAAGTCGGACTTGAGCTCGGTAGCCGGGTGGCCAACAGGGTAATCGAGCGGCTCATGATCGATGGCGCCGATGGCAACATCGCAACTTCCAAGGCGAAAAGCACCGCCCGGTCAAAATAATCGAATCACTTTCCGCGCATGTCGTAGCGATGTGCGCGGTTTTTTTACACCTTCTACCTACAAATCCCTAATCACATGCTCCGGAACTACCTGAAGACTTCCCTGCGCGCGGTCATGAAAAATCCGTTGAACTCTTTCATCAACATATTCGGCCTCGCTACAGCCATCGGCATCTGTATCCTGTCATACGCGTTTGCACGATGGGCGTATAGCACCGACCAGTTCCACGAGTACAAAGACCAGGTTTTCCTTGTTACATTTTTTGCCAGCCGCGACGGCGTGCCACAACAATACGGAATGTCTCCGCGGCCATTGGGAGAACTGATGAAGCAGGATTTCGCTCAGGTTCAAAAAGTTTGCCGTGTGGAGGATCGCAACGCAGTGATAAAATACGAAGACCGTGTTTTCCACGAACGTGTGAGGTATGCGGACGGCGAGTTCCTGGAAATGCTTACGTTTCCAATGAAATGGGGCTCAGCAAATTCGCTCCATGAGGCCAGCAGCATTATTCTGAGTGAAGAAATGTCAAAAAAATACTTTGGAGATGTCAATCCTGTCGGACGCGACCTGCTTCTGAAATTCGATGAGACACATGCCCGGAGTTACAAAGTAACGGGTGTCGCTCAAAAGTTCCCCCTCTCCCATACCATCACCTTTAATTTTCTAATCAATTTTGAGAATTTGCGTAACGACCACGCTTATGATTTTCAGGACTGGGATGCATTCGTGGGCGCAACCTTTATCCAGGTAAACCATCCGGCCGACGTCAGAAACCTCGAGCCGGGAATGGAGAAATACAAAAAGCTTCAAAACGCCGCAGCCGACGATGATTGGGCGATCGGTTCTTTTGCTTTCGAACCCCTGGCAACCCTGCACCAACGATCCGGTGCGATTAAAGACGATATTTCCAGAAGCACGGACAACCTGTACGAGTCCGTGATTTTCCTTGGCATCATATGCGCGTTCATGCTCGCGCTCGCATGCTTTAATTACATCAACATCGCGATCGTTACCGCTACGAAACGCCTCAAAGAAATCGGGGTGCGTAAAACAATTGGCGCCACCCGACTGGTCGTTATTGTTCAATTCCTCACCGAAAATACCGTCATTACTTTCTTTGCGCTCATTGTTGGAATGCTGCTTGGAACTTTTGTATTCATACCATGGCTTGAAAATATCAATCACTTCAGCATGGGTTTCACGATGTGGGACAAAAACCTGTGGATCTACCTGCCGGCAATCCTTTTCCTCACGGGCGTTGCCTCGGGCATTTATCCATCCCTCTACGTCTCACGTTTCGAAGTCGTTAGCATTCTTAAGGGATCGATGAAGTTTGGAACAAAAAATCCATTGACCCAGGTGTTTTTGGCCGTACAGATTGTACTCGCGAGCGTCCTTGTCACCGCCGGAGTAATGTTCACCCTCAATACAAATTATATGGCCAAACGCAGCTGGGGATATTCACCGTCGCAGGCTTTGTTTATTGCAGTACCCGACTACGCAGCCTTCGAAAAAATGAACGCAGCCATTACCCGGCTTCCGGAAGTTGTTTCTGTGTCGGGGTCGAAACACCATCTTGGCAAGAGCCATACGCGAACCGTGTTGCATGCTCCCGATCGCCAGTTCGAGGTTGACGAGCTGTCGGTCGACCCGCAGTATTTTGAAACGATGGGGCTCAGGCTCGCGAATGGCCGGGTGTTTCGTGATCAGTATAAGAGCGATGAAAGGAAACTGGTCGTGAACGAAACGTTCGTGAGCAGCATTGGCGGGGAAAACCCCGTCGGAAAGATCTACAAGATCGACAGCGTCGCTTACGAAGTTGTTGGAGTAGTCCGCGACTTTCACAGCTATAGCTTCTTTCGAAAAGTGAACCCGACAATCTTCCGTGTTGCGGAAAAGGAAAGCTACCGCTATTTGTCGGTGCGGGTTCGGGCAGGATCCGAAAAGAAGAATGCGAAGGCGCTGCAATCCGCCTGGTCGCAACTGTATCCTGAAATCCCTTTCGACGGCGGCTTCCAGGAAGATGTTTGGGGCAATTATTTCGAGCAGCTGGAAATTCACGCAAACGTATGGCGGGGGATGGCCAGCATCGCCATGATCCTTGCAACGCTCGGTCTATACGGTCTTGTGCGTTTAAACGTAACCGCGCGGATTAAAGAATTCTGTATTCGAAAGGTCCTTGGCGCCGGAATCGCGAGCATTGCTGGCAACATCGCCAGTCAGTACCTGTTATTATTTGTCACGGGCTTTGCCATCGGCGCGCCGGTCAGCCATTACCTGATGAAAGTATTTTTTGACAGGATCTATACATATCATATCCCTGTGACTTATTTCGGCGTGTCTGTCAGCATCGCGATCCTCATCCTCGTATTGCTCGCAACCGTGTCGACGCAGATCCGGAAAGTTGCTAAGGCCAATCCAGTGGATGGCTTGAAGTTCGAATAGACACCGGGCGCTGACCCATGTTACGTTCGTAATTGAACAGCGGCTGTGCATGGAAGAACAACCGCGCCAGGGATCATGGGCCCATATGCTTTGAAGGTCAGCACTTTAGTGACATGGCACCGATGTTGACATCGATCAGCGATATACAAAGCAAACCTATATCTATGGTCAAAAGCATTATCCTGGCGGCAATTCGGAACATCGGCCGCAACCAGGCATTCTCCGTCATCAACGTCGCAGGGCTCTCGGTAAGCATGTCCTTGTGCATGCTCATCATCCTCATCACACGCGAACAGTTCACCTACGACAATTTCCACTCAGATGCAGAGCGCATTTATCAGATTAACGCGACTGTCATCGGTGAAAATTCAGGCGGATTCGACATTGCCTCCGTGCCCATGCCGGTCGGCAGAGTCATAAAAGACGAGTACACGATCGCCGAGCAGGTGGTGGCTGTCAACCGTTTCGTCACGGAACATGTGAGTGCTGGAAATGCGCCGGTCACGCTTGAGGGTCTTTTTGTAGACGGGTCCTTTCTCGAGATTTTCAATTTCCCGCTGAAAGACGGTCATCCCACTACCCTCGCAAATCCGAAAAGCTTGGTGTTGACAGATGCGGCCGCGGTCAAAATTTTCGGACGACGCGATCCGGTTGGACAAACTGTCTCAGTAGGAAAGTTTGGAGAATTTGTAGTCGGTGGCGTGCTGGCCCCGTTGCCGGGAAAAACGCATTTTGAATTCGAGGC
>DASPNN010000383.1:0-2478 GCA_035626495.1 Chryseosolibacter sp. | reverse complement strand
TAATATATTCACCGGCCCGCTGTATTTCATTTACAAGATCGTTACCGTAATTAACACCTGTAAGGAACTCGGGCGGAGGCACCCACACTTCAAGTTCGTGCCGGTTTATTGGATGGCATCCGAAGATCACGACTATGAGGAAATCAAATATTTCAGGCTGTATGGAAAGAAATATGTGTGGGAGACTTCCCAGAAAGGAGCCGTTGGCCGTTTCGAAACACGTGGCCTGGATGCCTTACTCAATACCATCCCGGGTGACACGCAAATATTCCGGGATGCGTACCTGAAGCACAGCAAACTCGCCGATTCGGTCCGCCATTATGTGAATGCCCTTTTCGGATCGGAAGGCGTGATCGTGATCGACCCGGACCACCGGGAGCTCAAGGCAATGTTCTCCCACGTCATGAAAGAGGACGTCACGGAAAATACAACGGTACGTATACTGGAAAAAACCGACAAGCGTCTCAAAGAATCCGGTTACGACCCGCAGATTTTTTGCCGCGACATCAACTTCTTTTTCCTCGGAGACCAACAGCGCAACCGGATTGAAAAGCAGGGAGCATGCTACACGGTTGTCGACACCGGTCAGACTTTCCATGAAGACCAGGTATTACAAATGATCGCATCGGAACCTGAAAAATTCAGTCCCAATGTTGTTTTGAGACCCCTTTACCAGGAAGTGATCCTGCCGAATATCGCCTACGTTGGAGGACCGGCCGAGGTCGTCTACTGGCTCCAGCTCAAGGATGTATTCGACCATTATCAGACACCTTTTCCAGTGATCATGCCGCGCAATTTCGCAATGGTAATCGATCGGCCTGTTTTGCGCAAGCTGGAAAAGACCGGTCTCGATGCAGGTGTTTTCTTCGAAGAAAAAAATTTCCTTTTTAATCACTGGGTATTGCAAAACACCCGGCACAATCTCACCGTTGGGTCGGAAAGGAGTACGCTGATGACGATTTATGAGGACCTGAAAGCGCGTGCCGAGGGCATCGACGCGACGCTGGGGCCGTTCGTGGGGGCGGAAGGAAAACGAGTCCTGAACAGCCTGGAAAAGATCGAAAAGAAAATGCTGAGAGCCGAAAAACGACTTCATCAGGACCGGCTGCGCCAGATCGAAGAAGTGAAGGATGCTCTTTTTCCAAATGGGTCACTGCAGGAACGGACAGATAATTTTCTTAATTTTTACAACCAAGACAACGCGTTCATTCAAAAGCTGATCACACATTTTGACCCGTTTGATTTCCAATTCAATATTCTAACATATCACGACTGATGACCAAGGAGGAATTACGCAAGATCTACCTGCAAAAGCGGCTCGCGATGGGAGAAGCCGAATACCTTGCCCTGAACAAGCAGATCTGCGAAAATTTTTTCGCCTTGGTGGATCTTTCGTTTGCGGTAGTTTTTCACTCCTTTTTGCCCATCGAGAAAACACGTGAGCCGAACACCTGGTTGATCATTGAACGAATCCGCCGCGAATTTCCACACATCCGGATATCTGTCCCAAGAATCAACAATGAGACATCGCTGCTTGACAATTTCTATTTTGAAGGCCTTCACCAGCTGCAGAACAACACGTGGGGAATCCCGGAACCCAAACAAGGTATTCCAACACCGACCGAGAAAATCGACCTGGTCCTTGTTCCGCTCCTGGCGTTCGATTCGACCGGGCACCGTGTCGGCTACGGGCGCGGATTCTACGACAAGTTTCTCGCCACGACCCGCAAGGACTGCAGGAAAATAGGACTATCTTTTTTTCCACCGGTGGAGAGCATTGATAATATCCACCCTCACGATCTGGCCCTCGACATGGTCGTTACACCGCAGGGGGTGTTGAATCTGGTCAACCAGTAACCTTTGAATCAGGCGAGAGGCTCCTGCTGGCTGAGGCAATGAAATGATCCCAGCCCCCAGATGATATCGACGGAATCCAACCCGATGACGCGGCGGTCTTTGAAACACGACTGAAGGATTTCAAGCGCCTTCTCATCGTTTTTATCGCGGAATGTCGGCACGATCACATACTTGTTACCAATGTAAAAGTTGGCGTACGAAGCCGGCAGCCGCATGTCTTCATGAACTACCGGCGCAGGCATCGGCAGTTCCACAATGTTCATCGGTTTCCCACTCTCGAGGCGCAGGCGGTGTAATGCTTTGAGATTGTCCTGAAGAGGTTGGTAGTTTTCGTCTGCTTTGTCGGACTCAACCACGGTCACAACGGTGTCTCCATCCACAAAGCGCGTAAGATCGTCGATGTGTCCGTCGGTGTCGTCTCCGGCAATGCCATCACCAAGCCAAAGGATGTGGTCCACGCCATAGTAGTTGTGCAGGTGCTCTTCAATCTGTTTTTGGTCGAGAGTCGGGTTCCGGTTCTCATTCAGCAGGCAGGACGTCGTGGTCAACACCGTACCCCGCCCATTAAATTCAACCGAACCCCCTTCCATGACGATGCCCGGATAGACGACAGGAATCTTG
>DASPNN010000382.1:0-2340 GCA_035626495.1 Chryseosolibacter sp. | reverse complement strand
CAGATAAGCCCCGCGTTGTGATCGTTGGCGGGGGATTTGCAGGCCTGGAGCTGGCGAAGTCCCTTTGTAGCGCCGAGCTGCAGGTGGTCCTCATCGACAAAAATAACTATCACACTTTCCAGCCCTTGCTTTACCAGGTTGCTACGGCGGCCCTGGAAGCTGAGTCGATCGTTTATCCATTCCGCAAAATGTTTGAGAACCAGGACAATTTCTATTTTCGGCTCGCTGAAGTCTTATCGATCGAAATTCCGCAGCAGCTCGTACAAACGTCCATTGGTGTATTTCATTATGACTATCTGGTGGTCGCAAGCGGAGCAACAACCAATTTTTATGGGAACGAAAAAATCCGCGAGAAAGCCATTGCCATTAAATCGATCGAGGATGCCCAGTCATTGCGCAATACGATTCTGTCCAATTTTGAAAAAGCATTGCAAACCGATGACCATGAACAACTGAACAGCCTGATGGATTATGTGATCGTCGGCGGCGGACCCACCGGGGTAGAAATCGCCGGCGCCCTGAGCGAATTGAAAAAGCATGTCTTTCCCAAAGACTACAGAGAACTCGATTTTGTGAACATGGACATTCACCTGATCCAGAGCGGACATGAGCTCTTAAAAGGAATGTCGGCAAAGGCCTCCAGGGAGGCTATAGAATCGCTGGAACGATATGGCGTGAAAGTGTGGCTGAACTCCAAGGTGAAGTTTTATGATGGGCACACGGTCCTGCTTGATACAGGCGAACGCCTCCACAGTCATACCCTGATCTGGGCCGCCGGGGTAACGGGCTCGCTGATTGACGGCTTTCCGAAAGATTCGATTGTGCGCGGTAACAGATTGAAGGTTGATGAATTTAACCGCGTCGTGGGCTTTAAGAACATATTCGCCATCGGCGACATTGCCGCGATGCTCAGCGAGACCTACCCGGATGGCCACCCAATGATGGCTCAACCCGCCATGCAACAAGGCAGAGTGCTTGCGAAGAATCTCCGGTACCTCCTGAAAGGCAAACCGATGTGTCCCTTCCGGTACCGGGATCGGGGCTCGATGGCCACAATCGGGCGCAACCGAGCCGTCGCCGACCTGAAGGTTCTCGGCAAAGAGTTTCGCTACAAAGGTTTGATCGCCTGGCTGATATGGATGTTCATTCATCTCATGTCCATTATCGGCTTCAGGAATCGCATTGTGGTATTGGTGAACTGGGTCTTCAGCTATTTCAGCTACGACAAGGGTATGCGTCTGATCATTGGCCATCGCCAGGAAAATCTTCCTGCTGAAGAAGTTGCGGAAAAAGCGGTCGTGAATTAATGTCATTTCTGACAAACGGACGCTGACAAAATTCGCCAGATCGGATGACAACCGGCGGGTAGCCACGTGTTTGAACACCAGAATTGAAAAATGGCGGAAATGCATTTTTTTTTCCGCGCATTGAGTTAAATTCGTTTGTAGACCTGATTCTACATTCGACACAGCTCTTTTCATCGCTTTTTCAATCAGAAACAATTCAAGCTTTTCTGGTTTCGGTTGAAAAAGGATATCCAAGCGGCCGACCGGGATTAGCTTTTTCGCTACGGAATTCGGCCAGACAACCGGGTAAGCGGCATACTTTTTTATTAGAACACATGTCTAAAACTTTCAGCAGGACTTGGAGGGGGGATCAATCACTCATTGAATTAAAACCTAACGATAAAAAAAGCAGTAACCTGTCTAGATACCTTGAAAAACCTATACGTTGCATGAAAGTACTGATGTTTGGGTGGGAGTTTCCGCCACACATTTCCGGCGGGTTGGGAACAGCTTGCTATGGACTCACACACTCGCTTGGGAAAGAAGATGTTGACGTATTGTTCGTAGTTCCTAAGCTGCACGGCGACGAACCGGCAGAACGCATGCAGTTGATCAACGCTTCGGAAGTACCGATCAAAGCTTCGGAAGTACGGATCAAACGCCCGACCCAGTCATCTTCGTTGAATTCGCCCCTGGCATCCAATATCCGTTTGCAAACTTTTATTACCCCGGGCGAAAAAAATACATCAGAACACCAAACACGAATCAGCTACATTGAGGTGCCTTCCGGCCTTTCGGCCTATCAGTCTCCGGATGCCGATGAGGAGCGCTATTCGATCCAGCGATGGAATTATCAGTTTGGTCAATCTCAGGATCAGGCCACACTGCGCGTCCACAAACAAAGGCGGTCAGGTCATCCCACATCATCGAAAAATGAAGGAGAAATGACCTATGCATTTTCGGGTGCCTATGGCCCGGACCTGCTTAATGAGGTCGAGCGGTATGCGGAGGTCGCTCGCGAGATCGCAAAGCGATTCTCCTTCGACGTGATCCA
>DASPNN010000381.1:0-2060 GCA_035626495.1 Chryseosolibacter sp. | reverse complement strand
AAAATAACGAATTGAAAACTGATTGATCTTGCAAGCAGAAATTTTATTGGTCGCAAAAGTGCCGGCTTGTAACCTGTGCACTATTCGTCCTTAAGGCTCTCAACTGGATTCATCCGTGCGGCGCTGACCGCCTGGTAACTGATCGCAAGGATCGTAAAGACCAGAATTACCAGCCCCGCCGCCAAAAAAGTACCGGGACTCAATGAAATGCGATAAGCAAATGTCGACAGCCACTCCTTCATCATGAACCACGCTATCGGACTGCCGATCACCAGCGACACGAACACCAGCTTGGCAAAATCCTTGGATAGCAAGTTCATAATGCTCAGCTCGGAGGCGCCGAGTACTTTTCTGACGCCTATCTCTTTTGTGCGCTGATTGGCCGTGTACGCCGCAAGCCCAAACAATCCGACGCAGGCTATGATTATTGCTATGATCGTGAAGGTGGTCAATAATTTCCCCGATGATTTTTCAGAATTGTAAAGATGGTCAAGCCTGCTGTCCATAAAAGAATATACGAATGGCTCATCCGCCAGGATCTCTTTCCATTTTTTCTCGATGGCAGGCAGCGTTTCGCTGAAGTCAGTATTATTGAATTTCACGATGAGCACACTTTGGAAATCCAGCTGACCTTCGGTGCTCATTATAATGAGCGGCGCTATTTCCGAATGCAGCGATTCATAATTGAAATCTTCCACCACACCAACAATTGTATAAGCCGTCGGCGAGTCCGGGTTGGTGTTGTTCAGTAATATGCTCCCCACAGGATTTTCCAGATTCAGAGCACGTGCCGCACGTTCATTGATCATGACGGAGAGCGAATCGTTAAAGGCCGGACTGAATGACCGGCCTTCGATGACCTTCAGCCTGAGGGTTGAACTGAAATTGTCATCGGCAGTAAACCCTTTTGGCGTAAATATCTCCGTCGAGCCCGGTTGCTTGAACTGAAGTCCGAAGAAATAACCTCCGGGAACAGAGTTGGCCGAGCCTACGCTTTGGACCCCCGGCACTTTTTTCAATTCGTCTTGCAAAGCCGCCGATTCGTTTCCCTGGCTTGGATGGTTGATAACCAGCAGATTCTCTTTGTCAAAACCGAGTTGTTTGGTCTGCACATAGGCGAGCTGGTCATAAACCACCAACGTGGCCGAAATGAGTATAACGGATATCGTGAACTGGAAAATGACGAGCCCGTTGCGTAACAGATTTCCTTTTGTTGAAGTCTGAAATTTTCCTTTCAGCACTTGTGCCGGTTTGAGCGCCGAGATGTAAAATGCCGGATAGAGGCCGGCGAAAACGCCCAGCCCCAGGGTGATTCCGAGTATGGCGACGATCATCCAGGGATTCTCGAATGGACGGAGCTGTAGATCTTTGCCGGAAATAGCGCTAAAATAATCGAGCGAGGCCTGGATCATCCCGATCGCGATAACGATGCTGATGACGCTGATAACCGTAGATTCGGATAAGAACTGGAAGATCAGCTGCTTCTTTTTTGATCCGAGCACCTTACGCACCCCCACTTCCTTCGCTCGTTCCGCAGACCGCGCAGTTGCAAGGTTCACAAAGTTTATTCCGGCGATCACAAGAATAATGATACTGACCAGGATGAAGGTGTTTACCACCACGATATTTCCATTCTCCTTGATTTCATTGGTGCGGTGGGATTTGAGATGAATGTCGACAACCGGTTGAAGGAAGTAACGGTACCCATTGCCGTCAGCGATGTATTTCTTGTAAGAGACGCCCAGGTCGCGTTCGATTTGTCCTGCGGCATATTTCTCCACCAACGCGGGCATTTTATCGTCTACATTCTTAGGATCCGCGTGCCTGGCCAGTTTCACATAGGTAAAAGTGCCTGCGATGTAATAGTTTGGTTGCGCAAGAAACCCGATACCTACCGACGGTGTGAGGGCATCGAACTTCATATGCGAGTTTTCGGGAACGTCTTCCATTACCCCTACGACTTCGATAGCGCTGTCGCCGGCCAGTATCATTTTGCCCATCGGGTCTTCGTCACCAAAATACCTTTTGGCCGTGGAGCTGGTCAGCACGATCGTGTTGAC
>DASPNN010000380.1:0-4073 GCA_035626495.1 Chryseosolibacter sp. | reverse complement strand
GGGAGTTACACCACCGACAACGTTTGTTCCATACTCAATCATCTGACCGGCATGAAAAGACCCTTCAGAGCCAGTAAAACCCTGAACGATTACGCGTGAATTCTTATTGACTAGAACACTCATGGGAAGAATTTTATGATGCACAAAAATAGAATAATAAACTTTCCGGCCAAACGGTTAAAAAATTGAAGGGCCGCTTTTGGCGGCCCTTCAATTCAAAGTCGGTTTATTACAATATCAGTTCTTCTTCTCCTTGATGGCATAACGGATCAGGAAGCTGTAATAGTCATCGCGGTATTGCTGTGCATCCGGCGCCAGTCTGATGGCTTCATGGTAGCTGCGGATCGCATCAATCAGCAGATTGTTTTCTTCGTAAAACATCGCGAGCATATACTTCGAGATCGCGCTTTCATCGGATGGATCGAGCGAATGCTCTTTCATCGAGTTCTTGATGCGGTCTTTGTCGGCTGGCGAAAGCTTCTTGACGATAAACGCCGGCTCCTGCTTTTTCTCAGGTTGGCCCTTCGGATACACCTCGACGATGATGTTGTCTTCGCTCTTGTACTTATGATGATCGAGATCAATGGTGTAAGTCGTGTCGTTCGACTCTGCTATGAGCAGATCATCACCAAACACGCTCTTCAGGTGAATGGTGTAAGGGCTGTTTTCTTCCTTCACAAAATGAACAACCACCTTGTTGCCATATACCAGCGCTGCTTCGGGCTTAGGCAAATAAACCTTGATTGCATTGGCGCCGCGGTGAACAGCTCCTGTAGCTGCCAGGCGGTTTCTCTTTTCTTCGTTGCTGCTGAGCATGAAGTCTGTGTACTTATTAAGCACACTGGTATTGACGTTTAGCTTTTTAGCAAGATCGTCGACCGCAAAGGTGCCGGACTGTTTTACTTCAAGTGGTTTGCCACTCTTATGAATCAGTCCCAGGTAGGCGTTATCCGAAATTTTCACCTGGTCACCGGACTGCAACACAGCCCCGGTTTTCAGGGCTTGCCATCCACCACCGGTCTTCACCTCATTTTTGCCCTTGTTGACCAACACCTTAAAAGTGTAGTCAATTTTTTGTGCCGACGTGTGCAGGCAGATAGCTAGCAGGACAATCACTGTGAAACATTTTGTTTTCATGGACGAAGGGTTACGAATTTTAAAATTACAAGTATTCAATTCACGCAAACGACGCTTTAACGATAAAAAGCCGCGTTTCGCGGCTTTTTATGTAACATAACCTTTCGGTTATTTCTTCAAGCCGATCCTGGTCAGGAACTCTTCGTAGCTTTCTTTGTATGTGGGAACCTCAGGTTCCAGTGCGATCGCCTCTTCATAAGCCGCAATTGCATCGATGAGCAAATTATGTTGCTCATAAAATCCTGCAAGCAAGTATTTGTTCAACGCGCTTTGTTCGCTGACATCGCCGACCTCTGACATAGGGGCCACGATCTTTTCCTGGTCTACTGGGGCAAGTTTCTTAATCAAATACTGCTTGGATGACATTTTTTCATCTGTCGCGCTTTTTACTGTCACCAGGATTGCTTCCTCGGAAGCGTATTTGGAATCCTGCATGTTGATCACCACACGATTCTCCGGAGTTTCGATCCTGCCCAGTTCATCGTCAAACATGTTACGCAATGTCACCACATAAGGGCCTGCAACCTTCGCGCTTTCCCAAGTGACAACAGCAGTGTTGTTAAAAATGTCAGAGTATTGGTTTTCGGGTAAATATACCTGAATAGAAGCCGCAACCACATCGCGGTGTACGGCCCCGGTAGCGCTCAGGCGGTTTTTCTTGGCTTCGGCGGAATTACTGCTTAGAATGAAGTCTGTGTACTTATTTAGGACACTCTGTCCACCACCCACTTCCTGCTCAAGCTCTGCAACCTTGTATACCTTGGCGATCTTCAGCTCTTTCGGCTTCCCTTTTACAGACACAAGGCCGATATAGGAATTCTCACCCACTTTGATCTCGTCATCTTTTTTCAAGCTGGCACCGGTTTTCAACGGTTGCCAAGCTCCTCCTGATTTTACCTCGTTAGACCCTTTTGCGGCAAGTACCTTGAAGGAATAGTCCTGGGCCAAAACCGAGGCACAGACCGTCAGAAATGCCAAAATAAGGCTAAATACGCGAGTTTTCATGGTATAGAGTAAGTATTACAAGTGAGCTAAATTACGAAATTTAACGATCTATGGTTGTTGTTAATACATCCGTATCGCTAGTAGTAAGCGACCTAGAGAAAGAATTTTCGATGCTTTTACATATATCAAAACAGGGGCCAACAAGTGCAAGCGCTGCCATTGTGGTCGACAATTCTAGTTTGAGACTGAAGTGCTGGAATGCATAAATTATAAATACACCGACCATGGCAATCTGGACGAGCTGCAGGACAACTGACAAACCGTCGAAAAGTACAGGGAACTTGTCATCTATCCAGCGAAACAGCAGAACGTTCAGGAAACATGCAAGAAACGCAATGAGGTACTGCGCCCAACCGGGGATCTCGTCAATGTAGTCTTCATGCAGGATCATCGAAACCACATTAGCGTGCACGACCGGACCAAACATATCGGGGTTTGCACGGCCCGCTACCTTAGCATTCAATGGCGTAAAAAACTTATCCTCCCACGCAGGGTGACCAAGGTAATTTCCAAGAAATCCGAGAATCACCACTTTGTTGGCAAAATAGCTGGTGTCAAAATTCTCAGACAAAACATCGTCCATATCAATGACTCCACAAAATCCATTGTACTTGCTCACCTCCGCCATTGCTTCACGGTGGTGGGCGAGTTTTTGATCCGGGATGGCGATATTACCGCGGAACTTGATGACCTCTTCCTCATTTCCACGGGCAAGAAATTTTTTCGTTTTTACTGAATCGACCTTCATTGCCATCATAACCGAAAACGCCAGCTGGCGTTTGCCATTGACAACCCATTGGGGAATTACCGACTTCACAGACTTCACGTCTTCCTGATACGTTGCACTCGTGGGCAGATTCGCAAATGCATTGGTCGCGTAGTCGCTGAATAGCGGATCCGATATTTCCAACGAATCATAATAATCTATTGCCCGGGCATTGAAGGCAGAATCAGTCTGGAGCAATCTCGAAACCATCACAACATTCCCGGCTTCCTGAATTGCATTGCTTAGCATCAGGTTACTTAACGTGTCATAAATCTGCGGACAGTTCACCGAGTCGGTCAGGCCCCCTTCGCAATTAAAAAAACTGTCGATACCGATGACACGAGGTTTATACCTGGAAATGATCGCCAACATCTGCGCGATCTCCATTCTGGATGCCTGGCCTATATTGGCAATAACGATCGAACTGTCCGCCTTCGGATCGTCCCGAAGGTTGGAAAATACAATATCGGTCAGTTCAAATTCAGAAAGTGCCTGACCGATGGGATCGAATGCGCTGAAAAGATTCAGCGATCCAAGCTGAGATGCGCCGAGACCGATCAAAAAAACGAATGCGGTGACCGCGAAACCGCGTATAATTGATTTCATCATAACCAGTGAGTTGAAGTAAATTTATAGATTTATGTTCAAATAATCTGAACTTTTGAACATCCCGCGTACCGAAATTTCTCAGCTTATCGAGGGGATAAAAAAAAGCGACCGCATCTCCCTCGCCAAAGCCATAACGCTGGTTGAAAGCTCACTGCCGGTCGATCAGGAAAACGGTGTAAAGCTGATCAATGCGATCCTTCCCCTGACCGGCAATTCAATCCGGATCGGTATCACCGGGGTTCCTGGTGTAGGCAAAAGCACGTTCATTGAGGCGTTTGGTAAATATCTTACTTCCCTGAATAAAAAAATCGCTGTCCTCACAGTTGATCCCTCCAGCCAATTGACCAAAGGCAGCATTCTTGGTGACAAAACCAGGATGGAAGACTTGTCTAAAAACAAACTGGCGTATATCCGCCCCTCTGCCTCAGGTAACAGTGTCGGCGGTGTGACGCACAACACGCGTCAGGCACTCATGCTGTGTGAGGCCGCCGGGTTCGAAGTGATCCTCATTGAAACCGTAGGTGTGGGGCAGTCGGAAGTTGCGGTAAAAAACATG
>DASPNN010000379.1:0-2675 GCA_035626495.1 Chryseosolibacter sp. | reverse complement strand
AGTTGCGTTGATTCGGGGACAGCTTGTCCGATGGATATCGGCGATGGCGTATGATGCCTACATTTTTGCTGACACCGACGATGTGATGAGCAACGAACGCGTAGAGGTTTGCGGCAGCTACCTCAAGGAATATCCGATCGTTGTCAATGACATCGCTCCTTTCGCCAGCGAAGACCGAATGCCCTTGTCAGGTTACTGGGGCGACAGGCTTCGCGATCGGCATACGTTTAACCGGAACGGACTTCTTGGGTATAATGTGGTAGGACTTGGCAATGCCGCCGTGCGTCGAGCGGTGCTGCATGATATCGTGATCCCAAACGACCTGATCGCCGTCGATTGGTTTCTTTTTTTTCACTGGATGGACGAGTGCGAGGCCGTTTTTACACGTGCGGGCAAAGTGTTCTATCGTCAACATGACGCGAACATGATAGGAGCCCGGCAGGTCACGCCTGAGCGACTGCGGCATATTGCGCGAGTGAAAAGTCAGCACTACAGGGCGCTCGTTTGCGATTTTCCCTTCCTGGGTGAACGCCTCGAGCGCCACGAGGACCTTATTAAAAAATTCACGACCGATGCAGGTTACGTTGCACGCGCGTCAGAATATTTAAAAGCTAAGCAAATAAACTATTTTTGGTGGGAAGAAACCGAATACATCCATGAGTGAGATACAATTGACAACGGGGCGAAAAGTGCGTGATTTCAGTGATCCGTATATCATAGCCGAGTTGGGATCCAATCACAATGGCGATATGGAACTCGCCCGTAAACTCATCCGGGAGGCAAAAATGGCAGGCGCCGACTGTGTTAAATTCCAGAGTTGGTCGAAAGATTCCATTTTCTCCCGGAAAACATACGAAGATAATTTTTTCATCGCCGACGATTACAGGAACAGGACGGACCACACGCTGGAATCGATCGTCGAAGCATACTCGATCTCCGAAGAGGAGTTGTTACAGATGAAGAAGTTCGCCGACGAGCTTGGTATCGACTGTACTTCGACGCCTTTTTCACCAAAAGAGGTCGATTTCCTTGTCGGGACTCTCAAAGCGCCGTTCATCAAGGTCGCGTCAATGGACCTGAACAATTATCCGTTCCTTGATTACATCGCCCGCAAGGGAAAACCGATCGTAATTTCAACCGGTCTGAGCGAGCTTTACGAGATCGACAAAGCCATCAGGACGATCGAGCGGGCTGGAAACCGGCAGATAGTTATTCTGCATTGTATCTCAATCTATCCTCCGAAGGACTCACAGGTAAATCTCAATAACATCGATACCTTGCGTCAATTGTACCCGGCCTATCCGATAGGGTTCAGCGACCACACGCTCGGAACGACGATTCCGGTCTCTTCCGTCGTGAAGGGCGTGTGTCTGATCGAAAAACACTTTACCCTCGATAAGAATATGGAGGGATGGGATCATAAGGTGTCCGCCAACCCCGAGGAATTGAAGACGATATGCACGGAGACAAAACGTGTGCGGGCCGCGTTGGGGACAGGCCGCATCGAGGTACAGGAAAAATCCGACCGGATCGAATCATTCCGGCGAAGTATTGTCACGACAAGGCCGATCAAGGCAGGCGAAGTGCTGCGTCGTGAAGATCTCGATTTCAAGCGCCCGGCGAGCGGTATTCCCCCGGAATACCTGGATATGATCGTTGGAAGGGTAGCCAGGGTCGATCTGGAGTTTGATAAGCCGTTTACCTTGAAAGAACTTCTCTGATGATAGTTGGAAATATTCGTGACCTCAAACGATACGGACCAGTGATCCCCCAAGCGAAAGAAGTTTTGGATTTTCTGCAGCACAAACAGATCCCCGCAGTCGGGGAGTGGATGATGTTGCCGGGTGGGGCGAAAGTGATCCGGCTACAGGACTGGAATCGTTCGCACCTGCTATTCGAAGCCCATCGGCAGTATTACGACCTGCATCTTACCCTAAAGGGGATTGACAGAATTTATTTTTGTTTCGGCGCCGAAGACCGGAACGTAAACAGTCCATACGACGAAGCAAGGGACTATATCCTTTTTGAATGCAGGGAAGAAGCTTCCGTCACTTTAAAAGAAGGATGGTGGGCCTTCATCAATCCCGAGGAGCCGCATCGTAATGAGTTCGCCAGCCCCGGGACAGAAAAATTAGTTTTTAAAATCCCGGTTGAGTAATGGGAAAGGTAGTTGCATGTATTATCGCGCGGGCTGTATCGACACGACTGCCATTAAAGGTTCTGCGCAGTTTGGGCGGTGAATACACCATGCTCGACTATATGATCAAACGGTTAAAGACGATCCGCATCATCGACGAGGTTTTTATCTGTACCTCCTATGAAACGGTTGACGAGATCATGGAGGACATCGGCGCTAGGAATGATGTGAAGGTCTATCGCGGATCGCCTGAGAATGTGATTGAGCGCATGATTGCAGTTGGGGATTTGACGGACGCCGATCTACTGATCAGGATAACCGGTGATAATCCGTTTACATCTGTCGAGTATATTAACGATCAAGTAGAATTTCTTCGAAATAGATCATTGGATTACGTCCGTCTCATCGATGTGCCCATTGGCGCTACGGCAGAAGTGATGACCCGGAAAGCGCTTGAGAATTGTCACGCGGCCATGGATCCGTCCGTGAGTGAGTACCTGATGCTGTTTATGTTCGAACCGAAGAATTTCCGGTGTGG
>DASPNN010000378.1:0-4544 GCA_035626495.1 Chryseosolibacter sp. | reverse complement strand
CGGGCACTATTGGTTTAACGTGAACGGCTCGGGACTGATCTACTACGATTCTTTGCAAAACAGATCGATCTACATGAAGCATGTTCCTGGTGATACTACCTCGATCGCCACGAACTCGGTGACATCGTTGCTTCTTCACCCGGACGGTACGTGTTGGATCACTCATTCGAACGGTATCCTTGAAAATTTGCAGGCTGCGGGTCCCGCTTTCAAGGTGACCAGACGGTACACTTTCATCCAGGATGCCATCAATGAAAAAACGCAATCTTTTGCCTGTAACGTGATGAGTGATAGAGACGGGCACCTATGGATAAACAGCAGCAACTATGATCTGGGAGCTTTTTATTTTAAGCCGGCCAGTCAGTCGATACAACATCTTCATACCAGGTCGAAGACGGGGCGACTGAGTTCGAATCTGGTCACCAGGATCGTGCAGGACAATAAAGGTCACATATGGATTGCTACCGACCATGGCGGTATCAACGTGATCAATAAATCGGATTTTTCGGTGCGTTACCTCTTAAATAACCTTGAAAATCCGTACAGCCTTAGCCAAAATAGCATCTTATCACTCTATAAGGACAACGAAGGAATCATCTGGATAGGCACTTATAAGAAGGGGCTGAATTATTACCATGAGAACATCATGCGGTTTCCTTTATTCAACAGGCATTCTGAACCTCGTGGTCTCCCGTATGAAGATGTCAATATTTTTTTGGAAGATGACAAGGGGAACCTGTGGATCGGGACGAATGGCGGAGGGCTTCTGTATTTCAACAGGCGAACCGGCGCGTTTACTTCTTACAAGCACAACCCGAACGACCCAACCAGTTTAAGCAGCGATGTAATTGTTAGCATGTGCATTGATCACGAGAACAAGTTGTGGATCGGTACTTATTTCGGTGGATTGAATTGTTTTGACGGAAAGCGGTTCGAGCGTTTTCAAAATGACCCCGGCGACGACCGCAGCCTGTCCGGAAAAAGTGTGTGGGAACTCTTCGAGGATGCGGAAAACCGACTTTGGGTCGGAACCCTGGAAGGTGGCTTGAACCAATTCGACAGAAAATCTAAAAAATTCATCCGGTATCCTGTCGGAGGTGCTGATTCCATCCGATCTACGTACATCGCGGCCCTGGCTCAGGATCGCGAGGGAAACCTTTGGGTTGGTACCTCTAGCGGAATTGACGTGATGATGAAGGCTACAAATAAATTCGTCCACTTTGAGCCTGTCAAGAACGATCCGTCAACTTTACTAAGCCATAACATTTATGATATCCTGCAGGACTCAAAGGGCCGAATTTGGATCGGCACGGACGGAGGTCTGAGTATCTTTAATGCCGCTCAAAAGACCTTTATTACTTTTACCGAAAAGGACGGGCTTCCGCATAATTCTATTCTCACAATCCTCGAGGACGAGGCGGGCGATCTCTGGTTAAGTACATCGAATGGATTGTCAAGAGTCCGGATCCAGTCAGTCTCACCAAAAATAGTTGACGTGCGGAATTATACGCAAGCGGATGGTTTGCAAGGCCTGCAGTTCAACGAGGATGCTGCGTACCGTACAAGAGACGGCGAGTTGATTTTTGGTGGAGCAAATGGCTTCAATATTTTCAAACCAAGCCAGCTGGGTCGGAATCTCCTTCAGCCGAAGGTGATACTTTCGGACTTTCAATTGTTTAACAGGAGCCTGGTGCCAAATCACGGCGATCATGGTGATGGCCTCTTAAAGCAGACAATCCTGCTAACGGATTTCATTGAACTACCGGCGAGTGAAAATGTTTTTTCAATAGAATTTGCGGCACTTAATTTCTTTCAAGCCGAAAAGAATACTTACAAATACAAACTTGAAGGTTTTAATAATGCGTGGCTTCAGGCGGACGCGAAGTCCCGCAGGGTTACATACACGAACCTCGACGCCGGTGATTACGTATTTCGCGTAATCGCAGCTAATAACGATGGTGTATGGAACCAGGAAGGTGCTTCACTTCGCATCAGAGTACTCCCGCCTTTCTGGAAAAGCAATACGGCTTTTGTGTTATACATCCTTCTTGTTGTTCTCGGACTTCTGGGTACGCGAAAAATCATTCAACAGCGCGAAAGGATGAAGTTTGCGATCAGGCAGGAAAGACAGGAAGCGCTCCGCATGCACGAGTTGGATATGATGAAAATCAAGTTTTTCACCAATGTGAGTCACGAATTCAGAACCCCGCTTTCACTTATTCTTTCACCCGTTGACGACCTGATCAAAGAGTCCACGGACCCCGATCACAAAAAGCGGTTGAATTTAATCCAACGAAATGCGAAGCGCCTTCTGAATCTGGTCAACCAACTGCTTGATTTCAGAAAATTGGAGGTTCATGAAATTAAGTTCCAGCCCTCACAGGGTGATATTGTTCATTTCATTAAGGACACAGTCCATTCTTTCTCTGACCTGTCGGAAAAAAAAGATATCAAAGTCAGCTTCGTCACAAACGTGCCTTCCCTGGAAACCATATTTGACCAGGACAAGCTTGAAAAAATACTATTCAACCTGCTTTCAAATGCTTTTAAATTCACCCCCAGTAAAGGCACAGTCTCAATAGCGGTCGATGTAAATACAAACTCGGAGCCGAAGTTTATTGAGTTTAAGGTTGCGGATACAGGTATTGGGATAGCACCCGATAAACTCGACAGAATTTTCGATCGCTTCTTCCAGAGTGATCTTCCGAAAAGCATGGTTAACCAGGGGAGTGGCATTGGGTTATCAATCACGAAGGAATTCGTCAAGATCCATGGCGGTACGATCGCCGTTGAGAGTCAACCGGGCGCAGGAACATGCTTTACAGTTCGGTTACCGTTGAATGAAATTGTTCAGACTGCGGCAGAAGTAGTTCCGGTACTCGATGAGTCTCAAAATAAGCTTGTTAATCCTGAGGCCTCGGCTGGCGAAAAGCCCGTTATCCTGTTGGTGGAGGACAATGAGGATTTCCGTTTTTATTTGAAGGACAATCTTCAGGTACATTACACAATTGTGGAAGCCGGCACTGGTGACGAAGGCTGGAGGATGTCGCTGTCGCATTTTCCCGATTTGATCGTGTCCGACGTCATGATGCCGGGTATGAATGGTTTTGAATTATGTCAGAAAATCAAATCTGATCAGCGCGTTTCTCATATCCCGGTAATTTTGCTGACCGCTAAAACCGGTGATGCTGAACGCCTCGAAGGTATCGAAAGTGGCGCCGATGATTACATCCATAAGCCATTCAACTACGAAATACTCGAATCGCGAATAAGGAACATGATCGGCCAGCGGGAAAAACTGCGGGACGCGCTGTCAAAGCAGGCTGGCATAAAAGCCAGCGAACTTCAGATCACCTCGTTGGATGAGCAATTCATCAAGAATGCCATTGCAATAATTGAAAAAAATGTGTCCAACACGGACTTTACCGTTGTGGATCTCAGCCGCGAGTTGGCGATCAGCCGGGCACATTTTTTCAAGAAGGTACATTCCCTTACCGGCAAGTCGCCACTGGAATTTATCAGGGCCATCCGGATGCAGCATGCGGCGCAATTGTTGGAAAAAAGTCAGCTTTCCGTTGCCGAAGTGGCCTACAAGGTTGGCTTTAATAACCCAAAAAGTTTTGCAAAATACTTTCGGGAAATATACCACGTACTTCCTTCTGCCTACGCCGCAGGGAAACGCCGCAGTTAAAGCCGCGGGCTGAATTCGTCCCTACATTTGGATTTTTTATACACACCACGGGTTTGAATGCGCCGTATTTTTGGCGCGCAATGGACAAGAAAACCCGAAGAAAATTTCAACTGTTTTTATTGATTGAAATAGTGATCTATACCACCGTCGCAGTCTCCCTGGCCTGGATTCTGACCAGTTGACTCCTCATTTCACAACAATTTTAGATGTTGCCCGGCGTCTCCACCGTAAGTTATCAGACGGGAACGGGCATGAAAGGCAGCTCAGCGTTTCCGCTGATTTTCGATATTTTGACGGTTAAGCAGCAAAATCATACCGCTGTAAGAGACTTTTTGCTTCCATATCCAGATTTATCTGCCCGAGTTATCGGACTATTTCGTACCCGGCCTATTTGACGCCCGCGATATTTTTGTCGAAACCGATTTCGATGAATGCATTTCCGGAATCGATGACTGATAGATTCATTCCATGGAAAAAGTTCGGGCAAAGAGATCGTGGAGTTCTGAACAATGCCTGCGGGAGGATCGCTCGTTCATCCGCGGTTAATTCAGTTTTCGGATCGGGAAAGTTTAATGGAAGTATCCCAGGTCATGATCAAAAGGTTGTTGAACGGAAAATCCGCAATCAGCACTAACCATACCGATTCGTTTGGGTTAAGTAAGGGCGCGTATGGATTGGCATTTGTCAGCCATTGCGCCCTTTTTGATCCCGGGTACACCGGTAACAAGAAAAGATCGCCGATGAGAATGCGTGTGACAAACCCCGTAACAAAACAGATAGAAGTATTCGAACCCTAAACCCAAGTTAAGTATGAAAAAAATCTACACAGGTAAAATTTTAACTGCCACGGTTT
>DASPNN010000377.1:0-5587 GCA_035626495.1 Chryseosolibacter sp. | reverse complement strand
TATAAGGGTTCTGACTAAATTCTACTTTCAAGGATCTCAGCTTGCTTTTGATGCTCGCATCGATCTGGCGATCACCGACATTGAGGACAAAGCCCCCGATCATATCCCTGTCGACGCGTTCGACGAGCTCGACTTCCTTTTTGCCGCTGACTTTTCTGACGACCTGCTCAAATTCCTTGCGCAGTCCGGCATCGATCGGCGTGGCGGTTGTGATGAACGCTTTGCGGATTCCTTTGTACTCGTTGTAAGCGTTGTGAAATTCGCTCGCGATTGAAGCCAGCAAGGGCTCGCGGTTCTTCCGGGTGAGAATATCGAAGATCGCCAATGTCAGCGGATGAACCTTGCCTTTGAAAATTCGTTCGAGGATTTCCCTTTTCGTGTCGTGCTTGATGATCGGGTTCAACAGCACGAGCTTGAACTGGCGGTTGCTGTCGACAACCCTGGAGAACATCAGCATATCGTCGTGCACCTGTTCAAGCGCATTCTGCTCCACGGCAAGACCCAGGAGTGATTTTACATATCGCGACGCGGCCCGTGAGTCGATCATATTCAATTGATCTTGATGTCCTTGAGATAAGTTTCCACCAGTTGCTTCTGCGCTTTGTCGTCGGTGAGTTTTTGCTTGATAAGCTTTTCAGCGATTTCGAGCGAGAACATGGCAACCTGGATCTTGATCTCTTTGAGGGCAGCCTGCTTTTCGATGTTGATTGCTGCACGGGCTTCCTCGACGATCTTATCGGCCGACCTCCTGGCGTCATGCTGCGCGTCATCCTTCATCCGGTTGGCCGCATCGCGCGCTTCTTTCAGAATCTTATCGCGTTCTTCGCGGGCCTCTTTCAAAAGCTTTTCATTGTCGGCCTTCAGCTGCGACATCTCGTGACGCGCCTTTTCGGCCGTGTCGAGCGCGTTCTGGATCGACAACTCGCGTTCTTTCAGCGAGCTGACAATCGGCTTCCAGGCGAGCTTCGACAGGAGGAAAAAGAGCAGCAGAAAAACGATCAACTGCCAAATGATAAGTCCTGTACCGGGGGTGAGCAGATCCATATTTTTTATAATTCAGTTCCTTGGTTAAATCCTGTAGTGGTCAGATAAAAACCTGTCCGGACCAATTGTCACGGACAGGCTTTTTGACTTAAGCTAAAGTCCAGATCAACAAGCAAATTACGAGCGCGAAAAGCGCGGCAACCTCGATCAGCGCGGCGATGATCAGCATCGCGCCCTGGATCCTTCCGGAAGCTTCCGGCTGACGAGCCATACCTTCCATTGCCGAGCCTCCAATGCGGCCGATACCGATCCCTGCGCCAATTGCGGCGAGACCTGCACCGATCCCTGCACCCAGAACTGCATTGAAGACGTCCAATAAAATAGCTAACAACATAGATTTATTTATTTAAAGTGAAACTAAGTTTAACGTCAATGGTGCTCTTCCTCCGCCGTGGCCATGCCGACATACACGCAGGAAAAAAGCGTGAACACATACGCCTGTATCCCGGCAACCAGTATCTCGATCAGGTTGATGAACAACACGATCAGGCTGGAAATGCCTCCTACGAGGTAGCTGTTGAAAATAAATGCAAGGCAGATCAAGCTCAGCAGCACGATGTGCCCCGCAGTGATGGCAACAAACAGACGAATCATCAGCGAAAACGGCCGCGTAAAGATTCCCACGATCTCGACGGGCAGGATGACCAGTCGCAAGGGTAATGGAACACCCGGGGTCCAGAAAATGTGTTTCCAGTAGCCCTTGTTTCCACTGACATTCGTGATGATGAATGTGAGCAGCGCCAGGGTCATCGTAACAGCGATATTACCGGTGAGATTACCTGCGCCGGGAAGCAAGCCCAGCAGGTTGCCAAAGAGGATGAAGAAAAACAGCGTGAGCATGTAGGGCAGGAACTTCTCGTAATTATGCCCGATATTCGGCTTGACGATCTCGTCTTTGACAAAGAGAATGATCGGCTCCATAAATGATTGCAAGCCCCTGGGTGCGCGGCCGGGGCCGCGTTTGTAGGCGTTGGCAACCGAAACAAACACAATCAGTAGCAGCGCCGCGTTGATGAGCAGCATGGCAACATTCTTGGTGATGGAAAGATCGAGAACAGTATTCTCAGTGCCCTGCAGGTAAATGTGGTTGTGCTTAAGCTCGTAGCCGTTGTAAGGGACGACCTGGTGGTCTTCGTTGTAAAAGTTGGACGAAGAAAATATGTCCAGGCCCTTCTCTTTGGAGTAGACGATGATGGGAAGGGGAATGACCAGGTTATCAGAAATGTGCCACGAATGGTCGTCGAGTACGTGGTGGATAATGACCTCGCTGACATTCAGCTCTTCTTTGGGCTCGTCGGCGTGTTCGGCGTGTGCATCCTGAGCCTGGGAAACGATTGAAAAAATGCTTGAAAATAGAACGGTCAGAACGAGTGAAAAACGCCGAATTTTATATGAAAAGGCCGTCATTTGAAGCTTTAGACAAGGTTTTTGAATCCGAGCGCAAAGGTATTAATTAAAGCTCCACAAAAAAATCTTTTAAAAGATTTTTGGACCCCGGATCAGCGTCCGGTTTTTGAGCTTACGTGACGGTATAAAAAGGCTATTTCAAAGAAGGTGTAAAGGAAATAAGCGACCAGAAAAAACAGCACATTGTACTTGGCCCCGGCCTTGTCGCGCATGACCATGAAGAAGTTGTAGCCCAGGAAAGCGATCAATTTCACCACGGTGAGCAACAGGAACAGCTGAACAAACTGCTCAGGCTTCCGGACCCGCAGCAGGTATCGGTAAATCAGCCAGGTGGCGAAAGCCAGCAAAAACAGCGTCTGGTAAGCCAGCGACGGGTGGGCATCGATGAGTGAAATGCTATGCATCCACCGGAGGGTGAGGGCGAGCGCGATCGTCAGCAATACCAGTGATACCAGAAATTTGAACACCTAGTGACGGTTAATCGACCTGTAGATCTGAAACATCATTCCGCCAAAACCGGCAAAGGCCAGGATCAGTGTAAACGCAGGGATCCGTAGTCCGAGCCACTGGTCGATTTTGTACCCAATCAATCCGAACACGCCGATCACCACCAAGAGCTGAAAAGCGAGCCCGCCGTATTTCAGGTAGTTGTTAGATGGACTTGGCTTCCTGGGACGGGATGGATCTTGTGATTGCCCCATTGCTTTCAGTGAGTTTAATTTCTTTAATGGTTGCGCCCATCTTGCAGCTTCCATTAAAAATCGCACCCGGTTCAACGACCAGCTTACCGGTCACGATGTCACCATTGATCACAGCCGTCGCCTTTAGTACGAGCAACTCGGCAACCTCTACTTTGCCTTTCACCTCGCCTTCGATATCGGCGTTCTGAGAAATGATATTGCCATTCACGAGCGACGATGGCCCCAGGGCTATTTTCGATTTCGACTTGACGTTGCCGGTGATTTTCCCTTCGATGCGGATGTTGCCGTATGTTTCGACGTTCCCTTCCAGGTAAGTTCCCTTACCAATCGTGTTGCTCGAGTTGCTTATCTCTTCGGCTACGCGTTTTTCTTCTTTAGTTGTGAACATATGGGGTTTAGTTTAAAAAGTGACAAATTCTTCCGGGTTGATCGAATTGCCATTGTACCACAATTCAAAATGCAAATGAGGACCGTTCGTCATCTCACCGCTATTGCCAACGATGGAGATTATTTCACCCGCGTTAACAAAAGTACCAACTTTTTTATAAAGTTCTGCATTGTGCTTGTACACGGAAATGAGGTTTCCGCTGTGCTGTATTACCAGTACATAGCCTGCATCCTGGGTCCACGAAGAGAACAGCACCGTCCCATCGGCGATCGACTTCACTGGCTCGTTCGTCTTTGAAACCACGTCCACGCCGTAGTGTCCCTTTCTCACGTCGTATTTGTCGGAGATGAACCCCGATATGGGAGAGAAAAATGTTTCCTTTAAGCCGCTGCCTTTCGTGCTGGCCAACGTGATCAATGAAAGGTCTGATTGTTCGAAGTCTTTGCGAAACGCCGAATCCGTATGACTGATCTTCAGGTTCGAAGGGTCGCGGGTCAACTGCCGCTGGTCGGTCTGCAGCATCTCCGTTGGGTCAGCGATAGCAGTGTCTCCGGCGAGCACGCGTTGAATGTTCCCGATGAATCTTTCCTTGCGGTCAAGCTCGGCGGCGAGGGAATCGACTTTAAGCGCCAGCCCGAAGAGCTGCTGATTCAAAACCATCTGCTCGTACTTCGGATCAAACCATTTTTCAAGAACAGTCTGGACCAGGAACAACGATATGACGAAGACAATCGAAAACAGGATCACGGAGAACAGGATCACCTTTGAATATGTGAACGCCACGCTGGTCTTCTCGGCGAAATTCTCTTCATTCCGAATAATCAGCTGGTACCGGTTGGTCAACCAGCTTGACAATGTCCTTTTCGGTCTCATGAGTTATTCTTTAAGGGTAGCTGCTTTCCGCGGCAAATCCGCAGAATCACCGTTGAGGCGCACGGACCGCCTCTTAAAAAGCGTTCCGGTGTAATTGAATATTCCCTTTTTTTGTACAAAATTAGATATTCCGGGGTATAATAATATTGAAAATATGTTTTTTGCGTTTTTTACACAATAATCGATCGTCCTTGAGAAATCTTCTTCTATACCTTGTCCTGATCATTGTCGTATTTTCCGGTTGTTCATCCGAAACAAACACCTGGACAAGCAAGGCATATCACAATACCACTGCCCATTACAACGGCTATTATTATGCCCGCGACGAGATCGAAAAAATCGAAGCGGCTATACGCAAGAGTCAGTCCGACGACTACAACAGGATCCTTTGGTTGTACCCGAAGCTCGATTCATCGGTTGTCAAGTCCTTTGACAAAGAGCTTCAGGAAGCAATCAAGATGGCATCCATCGCCATCCAGCGTCACCCGAACAGCAAATGGGTCGACGACGCGTACGTTCTCGTCGGTAAAGCACGACTGTACAGCATGGATTGGGGCAATGCAATCCAGACCTTCAAATACACCAATAAGATTGGAAAGAATCCCGACACAAAACATCTGGCCATCATCAACCTGATCCGGACCTACATCGAGCACAACGAATACAGCAATGCGCAGGCGGCCATCGACTACCTTCAAAAACAGGATCTGAGCAAAGTCAATAAAAAGCGTCTCTACCTGGAGAAGGCTTACTTCTACCAGCTAAACAACGATTATGACAACATGGTAAGAAACCTTACCCAGGCCAGTCCTTACCTGAAAAAGTCCGACCGCAGCGGCAGGATCTATTTCATCATCGGCCAAGTGTATCAGAAGCTGGGCTTCGAAGCGGAAGCGTTCAATTACTACAAGAAATGTCTTTCCACCAACCCCGAATACGAAGTAGACTTCTATGCACGGCTCTACATGGCCCAGGTGACGGAGATCTCCCGCAGCAAAGACGTCAATGCCGCGCGAAAATCATTCAGGAAACTTTTGAAGGACTTAAAGAACAAAGAGTTCAAAGACAAGATCTATTACGAAATGGGAATCTTCGAATTGAAGCAAAACAATGTCAATGAAGCCATAGAAAACTTTAACAGCTCCATCAAACACGGGACCAACAAAAGGATCGA
>DASPNN010000376.1:0-4266 GCA_035626495.1 Chryseosolibacter sp. | reverse complement strand
TTTTATCAAAGATCATATTAGCTATGTTGGTTTATGTGTGCAAATCAATCGAAATATACCTTGAAAATTAATGAAAAAACGGCTGTTTTAGTACATTCGGAAAAAAATCGATAAGTGTATCCGTGCAACCCTTTCGTTGCGTGCCTGTCTTTAAGGCAAATTAAGCATATATGATGAAATACCTGGCGTTTATTTTGATAACCTGTACCGCAACTATTTCCATTGCGCAGCAATCCGAAACCAGGGAGGTTGGGTCATTTTCCGGTGTCAAAGCCGCTGAGGCGATCGACGTTTATTTGAAAAAGGGCGAAAAGGAAAGTGTCCGCGTTGAAGTTTCCAGTGGATCTCCAACGGAGGTGATAACCGAAGTTTCAGGCTCCTATTTGAAGGTCCATATGCGGGATAATAATAGCCGCAGGCGGGATATGTCGGTCAAGGTCTATGTGACCTATGTCAGCATCAACAAATTGTCGGCGAGCTCTGCCGGGAGTATTTATTCCGAGGGAACCGTAAAGGCAAATTCTATGGATATCAGTGGGTCCAGCGCAGGCACCATCGATATCGCCATCGATGCGGAAACCGCCAGCGTAAGTGCCTCCAGCGCCGCGGACGTAGAGCTTCGCGGCAAGGCACGGTCAATTTCGGTTGATGCAAGCAGCGCCGGGCAGATCAATGCCTATGACCTGGCTTCTGAGAAAGTGGATGCGTCGGCAAGCAGCGGGGGGTCGGTTAAGGTCAACGTCAACAAGGAGCTTGACGCGCATGCGAGCAGTGGCGGAAGTATCCGCTACCGCGGTAATCCCGATAAATCGATCACCGAATCCAGCAGCGGGGGATCGGTGAAAAAATCGAATTAATCCAGGCCGGCGAGATTATTTCGCCGGCGTTTTTTTTTAAATTCAAGCATGCATCCTTCGCAATATCTCACCGGCAGTCAAAGTTTCTGGAGCCTCGCCCTGGTGATATTTCTGCGTTATTTTGTCCTGGCGCTCCTGGCATTTCTTGTCTTTTATGTGCTGAAAAAAGAGGCATGGACATTCAAACGCATTCAGCAAAAATTTCCGATGCGCAAAGACTATCTCCGTGAAGTTGCATACTCCGTTGCCACCACGCTCATATTCGCGGTCATCGGGTATCTTGTGTTTGTGACACCGTTTGTGAAATTGACGCAAGTCTACTATGACTTCGACCAGTTCGGCACCGGCTATTTCTGGTTTAGTGTCGTGCTGATGATCCTTGTTCACGATACTTATTTTTATTGGACCCATTGGCTGATGCACCGGAAGTCGGTGTATCGCTACGTTCACCGTGTTCATCACCTGTCAACCAATCCTTCACCCTGGGCCGCGATGGCTTTCCATCCCCTGGAAGCAGTCGTTGAAGCCGGAGTGATCGTCATCATCCCTTTCCTTTTTCCGGTTCACCCGCTGGCGATCGGAGTCTTCCTGCTTTTCATGATGGTTTATAACGTTTATGGCCACCTCGGTTATGAGCTCTATCCGAAAGGATTTTCACGCAGCTGGGTTGGAAAGTGGGTCAACACGTCGGTGAACCATAACATGCACCACCAGCAATTCAATGGGAACTACGGACTCTATTTTCTTTTCTGGGATCGCCTGATGGGTACAATCCAATCATCGTACGATAAGAAATTCGACGAGCTCCAGTCCAGACGAAAGACATCGATTACTTCTTTAAAAGATGCGGCCTGATCAGCTGCGCCCAGATATCATAACCCTGTTGATTCATATGGAGCCCGTCATCGACAAAAAGCTCCGCTCTGACGTTGCCGTCCCCATTCAGCATCGGAGTCCAGACGTCGATCACCGCGACATTTTTCCTTTCTCGCGCCCAGTTCTTTAAGGCTGCGATATAGTTTTCATATCTGCTTTTCAGGTCCCACCGGCGGATGCTCGGTTTGGGAGTGATGAAATATACCTTGACGCGCCTGCCCAATTTACACCGAATGGCACTCAGAATCTTATCCGCATCGCGGAGGATGTCTTCCGCGTGCTTGCCTGTGCCGAGGTCATTGTCGCCTTCGTATATGAAGACCCGCCTCGGCCTATAATCGAGAATCAGGTCTGCTGTATAATAGTGGAGTTCATGCATCAGTGAGCCGCCAAAACCCCGGTTCACAACGTTGGCCTCCGAAAATCGTTGCTGGAGGTCCGCCCACAGCCTGATACTCGAGCTGCCCGTAAAAAGGTTTAGTCTCTTTTTCACAACGAGGGAATCGGATGCCTTCAGGTCGGTGACCTCTTTTTTGAAACGCAGCGGGTCTTGAGCGAATAGGCCAGCAGTGATGAAGAAAAATAGCAAAACAATCGGTATCCGTCTAAATGGCAGATGTTTCGATACATTTTGGTGTCCGCGAAAATGTTTTGATTGGGCGGTGAGCGAGTCTGGTACCCCGGATTTTTCTTTGCTTGGCGAATGCATCCCTAAATTTAAGCCCATTGCAAACGTATTCTTAATTAAAAGGAGAAAAATCAGGGTCCATTTGCACCTTTACTTTCGAAAATTCACATAGATTTGGTGACTAAACACTAAACACCAACAACCTTTATTATGGCGCAACTACGTTTCGAAGCTCTGAAAAAACTGAGCGAGCGTCCGCGCATTCATGTCGAGCTGCCGTCGGTATTCGTCTCCAAATTTTTTGGAGAGAATGTTTATGGTCTTGAACAAATGCGTGGAACCCTGGCCCCGGCTATCTTTAAAAAAGTAAGCCAGGCGATTAAAAATCATGAGAAGATCGACGACTCGACTGCGGATGCAGTTGCATCCGCTGCAAAGTCGTGGGCGATGGCCAAAGGCGCCACGCACTTCACCCACTGGTTCCAGCCGCTTACCGGTGGTACAGCCGAAAAACACGATTCTTTTTTCGATGCACTTTCGGGAATTGAAAAATTCAAGGGCAGTGAGCTTGTCCAGCAAGAACCCGATGCGTCCTCTTTCCCGAGTGGCGGGATCCGCAGTACTTTTGAAGCGCGTGGTTACACTGCCTGGGACCCAACCTCGCCGATGTTCCTTTACGGCAAGACGCTTTGCATCCCAACGATCTTTGTTTCTTATACCGGCGAAACACTCGATCAGAAAGCCCCATTATTAAAAGCATTGAAGGCAGTTGACCAGGCCGCGACAAAGGTCTGTCAGCTGTTTGATAAAGACATCCAGCGTGTTGTTGCGTCGTTGGGACCTGAACAGGAGTATTTTGTGGTGGACAAGGACCTTTTCCTCGCCCGCCCTGACCTCGTGATGGCCGGAAAAACCGTATTCGGCCACTCGCCTGCCCGCGGCCAGCAGCTCGAAGACCACTATTTCGGGTCTATCCCTTCCAGGATATATGATTTCATGAAGGATTTCGAGATCGAATGCTGGAAACTCGGTATTCCGGTAAGGACGCGGCACAACGAGGTCGCTCCGAGCCAGTTTGAGGTAGCTCCTCTCTTCGAAGAAGTAAATGTGGCCAACGATCACAACCAGCTTATGATGGACGTGATGGGTCGTGTTGCGGAACGTCATAACCTGCGGATACTTTTCCATGAGAAGCCCTTCGCGGGACTGAATGGAACCGGAAAACACAACAACTGGTCTCTGATTACCGATACAGGTGTCAACCTTTTTGCACCCACCAGCAGTGCACGCGATAATCTCATGTTCCTGACATTTTTTGTCACTACCATCAAGGCCGTTCACGCCTATGCGGATTTGCTGCGCGCCAGCATTGCAACCGCGGCAAATGATTTCCGCCTGGGAGCGAACGAAGCGCCGCCAGCCATCATGTCGGTGTTTATCGGTTCGCAGATGACCGCAGTGCTCGATGAACTCGAGAAAAAGGGCAATGTGAAAATCGAGAAAGGCGATAATATGTATATGAAACTCGGGATCGATCAGATACCCGAGATCATCCTGGACGCCACAGACCGTAACCGCACCTCGCCTTTTGCCTTTACAGGAAATAAGTTCGAATTCAGGGCGGTCGGAGGAAGCGATAACTGTGCTACGGCGATGACGGCACTTAACCTCATCGTTGCAGAACAGTTGGGCCAGTTTTTCGATGAGGTCAACAACCAGATCGAGAAGGGCGAAGAAAAGCGCCTGGCGATCGTCAAGGTACTGCGCGATTATATCAAAGAATCGAAAGCGATCCGATTCGAAGGCGACGGCTATTCAGAAGAGTGGGTGCAGGAAGCTGCCAAACGCGGCCTCGGGAACGTGAAGAATACACCGCGTGCTCTGGAGGCCTATGTGTCGAAGAAA
>DASPNN010000375.1:0-4135 GCA_035626495.1 Chryseosolibacter sp. | reverse complement strand
CCTTTGTATTGGCGGTGAGTTTTTGCAATGCGGCGGCGTCGTATTGGTCCAGGGTCCACTCGCTGAGGTTTCCGAGCATATCATATAATCCCCAGCTGTTCGGCTTGAGCGATTTGACGATATGATACTTTCCGGCGCTGTTGTCTTTGAAAAACCCGTATTCAACAAGGCTTTTTCCGTCGGTCGCAAAAGCTTCCTTACCGGCCTTGCAGGCATATTCCCACTCTGCTTCGGTGGGGAGGCGGTAGAAAACGCCGGTCTTTTCATATAACCACTTGCAATACATGATGGCTGCCTGCTGGCTCATGCTGTTTGTGGGGTTCTTGCTGTCCCGTCCCATGCCCCAGGTGAGGTCGATGTATTGGGCGGTGGGCCGCGACACCGCGTCAATTGAAATATTTTTTGTCTGCGGGATGTCCATATTCTTGAAAAACGCGTCCCACTCCGCAAAAGTCACTTCGTGTTCACCGATCCAGAAAGCGCTGAGCGACACTTTTTTTTGGGGCACTTCATCTGCATCGCGGACTTTTTGGTTGTCTGCGCTGCCCATTGAAAACGTACCGGCAGGAACCGCAACCATTTTAAATTTTAACACCGTCCCGGGAACGGTTTCATCATAAGTCTTAAGGTTTTGAGCGAAAGCCGGCATTAGGACCACACCAAGGAAGATCCACAAAAAAAGTTTTTTCAAAGTCCGAAATTTTAAGCGCTGGTCAAGTTAGAAAAATTGCCGTTCAGGGCAATCAATATTTCTGCGAAGTAACGGCAATCTGCGATCCGGTGCGGGGTCCGGGCTAGTGGAAATGTTCCCGACCGACTGTTAGGTGGTATATTTGAACGGCGATCGTGGAATATTTTTTTATTGGGTTTCAGGTGGTCATGAATAAAATAAATATTGATCAATCGGATGAAAGTTTTGTTTGTTGTCAACCCTGCTGCCGGACGGAAAGATCACGAAGCTATCATCCAGGATTTACGGGACGTGATTGCACGGCACCCTGTTTCCGTCGAGTTTTTGTACACGGATGGGAAGCACGATGACACGAAGATCATTCGCGCTATTGATAAAATTAAGCCCGACCGGGTCATCGCGGGTGGTGGCGACGGCACCATTGGAAAAGTGGCCAAGAATCTAATCGACTACAAGCTACCATTCGGGATTGTGCCGCTGGGCTCAGCGAACGGTCTGGCTACTGCGCTCGAAGTTCCCGCCAACCCGGCCGACGCCCTGGAACTCGCCCTTACCACCGAACGGGTGCGCCGCATGGACATGTTGAAATTCAACGATGAACATCTTTGCATCCACCTGGCGGATATCGGAGTGAACGCGTTGATCGTTAAGAAATACCAGAGCGATACCGAACGCGGCATGATCGCTTACGCAAAAAACCTGCTTGGCTCGATACAGGAAAGCCCGCTTCTGCGCATGATCGTCCGGACTCCTGACGGCATCACCACGAAGGAAGGTTACATGATGGCGTTTGCAAATGCCCATAAGTATGGTACCGGGGTTCACATTTCCGAAGGTTCAGTCTCTGACGGCAAGTTTGAGATCTGCAACGTCGCAAAGATCAGTCTGGACGAGGCGATCAAAGCCGGCCTGACGATCCTGAATGTGTTCATCGATCGAAATATGTTCTCGGACGTGATCAGTTGCCCGGAAGCAGAGGTGGAGGTTGACCAGGATATTCATTTCCAGATTGACGGCGAATATATGGGAATGATCAATCACCTGAAGATCCAGATTGTTCCGGGCTGTGTCAGGCTCCTGAAATGATGGCAAAAAAATTTCCCATACTGCTCAGCTTTTACGGACTTTCACACCAGGGGGTGACGCTCGTATTCGGCCAGCTCACGTTTACCGGAATCAAAGACCTTTCTTTTCAGGCGTATTCCCGGCGAAAAACATTTCGGACCTTATTCCGTTTGTACCAAACCCGCCCGTATTCCAACCAGGAGCTTGTTCTCGTATTCGACCGGATGGAGGTTCGAACCTCGACGAATTCTTATGGCGGTTTCTATCAAAAGACTCCGCACGATCTTAGTGGATGTATTTTGCAGAAGGTGGTGTTGCCTGGCGGGGAGGAGGTGAAGGTTATGGCCGATCTTTACGCAACCGTTATTTCGCCGATCAATACGGCTTCCATCGTCATTTCAGATATTGATGACACGCTCGTTCACTCTTTCATCTACAAAAAGATCCGCAAATTCAGGACGCTTATGTTCACCACAATGGAGAAGCGACAAGCGGTGGTTAACATGCAGCAACTTATCAGGAATTTTACCGATTCCGGTGCCACACCGGTGTACCTCTCGAACAGTGAGCAGAATCTCTATCCGATGATTTACCGGTTTCTGACGCACAATAAATTTCCGGCAGGGCCATTGTTCCTTAAGCAGCTGCGCAGTCTTTGGGATGTCATCTGGAATATCAAATTCCCGGTGAGGAACATTCATAAGACCCAGGTCCTGGAAGAGCTTCTGACATTGTTCCCCGACAAGAAGTTTGTGCTCATGGGTGACAACACGCAACACGACCTGCCGATCTACCTGACCGTTGCGGAAAAATATCCCGAAAATATCAGCTACATTATTATCCGGAAAGTTGTCGATAAAACCAGCGACGAAGACCTCGTCAAGAAAGCGCTTACATTCAAATCACCGGTGCGGGTTTACTACTCCGACAATTTTCCGAGCAGCTTCGAATTGTAGATCCCTAACGGCTGCCTATTGATCCGTTACCCATTTTTTGAATGCCGCCGCTTTTTCCCGGCTTATATCGATATCGGTGTTGAACGGCGGTTTCAATTGAACAGTCAACCCTTTGTGTGTCGTCTTAATTTTACCAACCGACTGGATGTGAATTATGTATTGACGGTTTACCCTGTAAAATACTGCGGGATTGAGAAGTGATTCTATTTCATCCAGCGTATGATGCTCGCTGATGTATTTTTCATTTTGGGTCGTATACAGATAGATCAATTCTTCCTTGACAAAGAAAGCGATTTCCTGCTGCGATACCGGCACCAATGTATTTCGGTGAAGGGTCAGAAATCTTTCCTTGTATTTTTTTTGAGGGAACTGATGCCATCCTGCCATCAGGCTTTTGAGCTGTTCTCCGATGATGTTTTCGGTCGTCAGTGACCGGTATTTTGCGATGGCGGCGGTGAGTTCTTTGGCTTCAACGGGTTTCAACAGATAGTCCACACTGTTCAGCTTGAACGCACGGATCGCATATTCATCGTAGGCGGTGGTGAAGATGATTGGACAGGACAAATGGATCGCTTCATAGATCTCGAAGCTGATGCCGTCAGAGAGCTGAATGTCGGACAGAACCAAGTCGGGTAATGGGTGTTCTGAAAACCATTGCTTAGCATTTTGAACGCTCGACAGCACGGTTACAATTTCGGCCGTGGGTTCGATGCGGTCCAAGAGGTTTAGCAGATCTTTCGCTGCCAGTGGTTCATCTTCGATGATCACAATTTTCATGGAATCAACTTATGATAACTCGTTGTCGAATTCGAAATTCGGATTTTGCCATCCCATCGGAATATCGGCTTCATAATGATTCTCCGGCGTACGGATTCTCATCTCCAGCCGGCCTTCGACAAGAGATCCCAGTGACTGATAGAACTTGATTGCCTTGACATTGCTTTCTCGGGTTATCAGCTCGACCCGGCCGATGTGGGGCCGGTTGACGGCGATTTCTTCAAGGAAAATTGTAAAGAGCGTCCGTCCGATTTTCCGACCCTGAAACGCGGGATGCACGGCGATGGTGAGATCGGAGAGCACGTGCCTGAATACGTCGATTCCCGGGTTATAGGCGTGAATTTCTCCGATGAGCTTCCCGGACCCATCCGGGTTTTCCGCAACGATGATCAAACCCGACTCGACGCTTTTTGACACAAAACCCATCACATAATTGTCGCTGATTTCATGCTCGCGGCGCGCAAGCCCGGTTGTTTCGCGGGCGACCGCCTTGTAAAGAGCCTGGATCTGTGGCGCATCTTCGCGCGTTGCAGTTCGTATGTTCATGTTGCAAGTAACGGGATTTTTACAAAAAACCGTTGATCCGTTTTTTCGATAACGACAGGCCGGTCAGTCAAGAACTTATAGAGGTTCCTGAGGTTTTCCA
>DASPNN010000374.1:0-2799 GCA_035626495.1 Chryseosolibacter sp. | reverse complement strand
CAAAAGTACTTCGGATAATCTCAGCCGCATGAGCGCGCTGGAGGGGCATGCAAAATCATATCCGACCCTGCTGCACAACAACATTTTCAACGCGCTTTTGTCCCATACTTATCTGATGGAGATGCAGCTGTCGTTCGAGGCAGGCAAAGCGAACGAAGGCGAAAAATACCGCAGTAAGTTTGAAAATTTTTTCGCGGCACACCCGGATCTGCAGGTGGGCGAATATGAGATGGGCCAGGCTTACAGCTCGGCGGCCGTATACTATTTCCGCAAAGGCCAGTCCTCAAAAGCAAGGAGTGTTGTTGAAAGCGGGCTTCGCATCGCACCTGAGAACCGCGCCTTGAAAATGAGCAAACGCATGCTCGATTGATCATTGATTCTTAATGGCAACTGTATAGGGAATCTGGGTAATGTAAGAGTTGCCGAGGTCGGTTCTTATTTTGGCGATTATGTTGATCTTTTCCATCACAAAATCCCCCGGGGCCAGGTTGTAGACGATCGATGCCCTGCCCTGACGGTCGACAAAAAGCTTTTCCGCCTGTTTGCCGATGTATCTTCCGTCGGTCAATTCACCTTTGAAAAATTCCACCTTCGCTTTTTCTGACAATCCAATTTCAAGCGTGTAACGGAACTCACGCCAGAGTTCATCTTTGGGTTTGATTATGATTTGCGGGCGGTTGGCGACTGGCTGGCCATTGAGGTAGTACTCTTTTAACCCCACACACGGATTGTCAAAATGGTAAGGAGCTTCATAGGCTTTTGTACCATCCTTCCGGAACTTGCGCTGAATTCCATGAATGCGTCCGCTGTCATATGGCGTTTCCATTGACGGCTTGCCATCTTCGTAAAACCTGCGCGAAGTGCCGTGGCGGACTCCTTCAATATACCATGTTTCTTCAAATACCTGCCCATTCTTGAAATATTGCCTGGTCGCTCCGTCAGGGATGCTGTCCTTGAAATTAACCTCCATATAGAGACTGCCGTCGGGGTAGTAATATTTATGCAGCCCGTTCAACTTGCCACCGGCGACAACGTCCGGGCTGTCCGACGTTGACCTGCAATGTGCCAGCAAGGCCATTATTAAGATGAAAGTAGAAGCGAACCGCATCAGACCGCTATCGGAGCTTTGATGGAAGGATGGGCTTGATAATTGACGATTTCAAAGTCGCTAAACTCGTAGTCGAATATCGTCGGCGGGCATCGCTTAATCTTCAATTGTGGCGGAGCATAGGGCTCCCGCGTCAACTGAAGCCGCGCTTGCTCGAGGTGGTTCGTATAAAGATGAACATCGCCGCCTGTCCACACAAACTCTGCGGGCTCGAGGCCGCACTGTTGAGCAAACATATAGGTTAGCAATGCGTAAGAAGCAATGTTAAACGGTACCCCGAGGAAATAGTCTGCACTTCGCTGGTAGAGTTGACAAGATAATTTCCCATCCGCAACGTAAAATTGAAAAAGCGCATGGCAGGGCGGCAATGCCATCTTGTCGACCTCCGCAGGATTCCACGCTGTGACGATATGACGCCGGGAATCGGGCTTATTCTTGATCTGCGTAATGACCTGACTGATCTGGTCAATGGAGCGGCCGTCAGGGGCTGGCCAGCTTCTCCATTGATGACCGTAGACCGGACCCAGCTCACCGTTTTCATCGGCCCACTCATCCCAAATAGTGACACCATTGTCTTTCAGGTATTTGATGTTTGTATCTCCGCGCAAAAACCATAATAACTCATAGATAATCGATCGCAGGTGCAGCTTCTTTGTCGTCACCAACGGGAAGCCCGCGGCAAGGTCAAAGCGCAGTTGCTTCCCGAATAGCGAAAGCGTTCCCGTGCCGGTTCTGTCGGTCTTCCGTGCTCCGTGATCGAGGATCTCCTGCATTAAATCAAGATATTGTTTCATAGCGGCAGTTTGACTACAAAGAAAGTGTAAATTCCTAAATCGGAGAAAGAAGTGAAAATGTAAATAATTGAAGCAGCCGACAAGGGCCGGCTTCATACTTTCAGGGCCAACATTGCGTTCATGGAAGAAGATTTTACATTCTGGGGGAATGTTTGCATTTTAAGGATCAAAATGAAGCAAGTCATGATATTTGAAGGCCGCACTGCTTTTCGTCGGCTTGTCCCGTTGTGTTTTTTTTGTCTCTTTGTTGTCTCTTCAGCAGCTCAAAATGCAATTCGTATCGCCAAGTTAAAATACAATGGCGGCGGTGACTGGTATGCCAACAAAACGGCACTGCCGAACCTGATCAAATTCTGCAATCAGGAACTGAACATGCACCTTGCCCCTGAAGAGGACATCGTCGAAGTTGGAAGCAGCGACCTTTTCCTGTATCCTTATATTTACATGACGGGACATGGGAACGTGGTTTTTTCCGAAACCGAAGCGGCCAACCTGCGGAAGTATCTTTCTGCCGGCGGCTTTCTCCATATCGATGATAACTACGGACTGGACAAGTTCATCCGCATTGAGCTTAAAAAGGTTTTCCCCGAATTAGAACTTGTTTCGATACCATTCGATCATCCTATATACCATCAGAAATTCAACTTCCCGAAAGGTTTGCCGAAGATCCATGAGCATGACGGAAAGCCTGCCCAGGGACTGGGTCTTATTTACCAGGGCCGGCTCGTTATATTTTACTCCTACGAGTGTGACCTCGGCAATGGATGGGAGGACAAGCGCATACACAACGATCCGGAAGAGAAAAGACAGCAAGCCCTTCAAATGGGTGCCAACCTCATCTCCTACTCCTTTACCAGTTCTTTCTAACAACGCAGAAAAAAAATGCAATCGCTTGCG
>DASPNN010000373.1:0-6858 GCA_035626495.1 Chryseosolibacter sp. | reverse complement strand
CACAGGGTCGGGAATGGGGTGCCCCGACTGGCCGAAATGTTTTGGCAGGTGGGTTCCACCCTCGTCGGCCTCTGAGCTTCCGCCGGATTACAAGAAGTTTTATTCCAGCTATCGGGAAAAGAAGAATATCCGTTTCGCAAGGTACCTCCGGCTTATAGGCTTGCGGGAAACCGCGGAAAAGTTGCAGAAAGACAAGACGGTATTGGCGGAAGCGGACTTCAATCCCGCAAAGACGTGGGTGGAGTATTTCAACCGGGTTGTCGGCGTGGTGATCGGGTTCATGATCTTCCTGGTGGCCGTGGCATCATGGAAGTTCAGAAAAACAAATCCTGTCGTCACGTACCTGGCGGTGGCCACGTTGCTGCTGGTAGGTTTCCAGGGTTGGATCGGTTCATTTGTGGTGTCATCGAATCTTACCCCCTGGACCGTGACAGTCCATATGTTCCTGGCCCTGGTGATCGTGGCGATGTTGTTTTACCTGGTGCATCTGTCGGAGTCCACGAAGGGGACCCATAGCAATCCGCTCGGCCTTTGGTGGCTGATCGCCTGTATGGGGTTGCTTTTGACGCAAATACTGCTTGGTACGCGCGTACGGGAATCCGTCGACGTGGTGGCCGCCACCCTGCCCCGCGAAATGTGGATCTCGGGTATCGGTGAACGCTTTACGATACATCGGTCATTCTCCTGGATTGTTTTGATCTTGCATGTGGGATTGATATTCAATTTGCGGAAAACTGATGGGTTAAAATCTTTCCCCCTTACGTTAATCCTGTTAATTTTGGGGACGATTTTGACAGGTGCGGGAATGGCCTGGTTTGCGGTCCCTGCATTTCTACAGCCAGTTCATTTACTGCTGGCGACAGTTACTTTCGGAATGCAGTTCAGGCTGCTTTTAAAATTAAAAGGAAACGTAAAGCACGTGCTGGCAGATTAGATATGTTAAGTTTATCCTTATCCGGCTTGCCCTTCTTTTTTGCGAAAGCGAAAGCTTACTTCGAGCTGTTGAAATTTCGGTTGTCTTTTCTGGTTGCTTTTTCATGCATCTTCGGATATGTGCTCGCCTCGCCCGTCATCAACTGGCTTGCGTTGACGATGCTTTTCGTCGGCGGGTTTTTGATGTCGGGGTGTTCGGTGATCCTCAATCAGGTCATTGAGAAAGACCTCGATGCGCTGATGTCGCGTACGCGTAACCGCCCGCTGCCAACGGCCAGGCTATCAGTAGGGGAGGGCCTCACCTTTGGGTTGCTCTGTTTTGCTGCTGGAACGATTATCCTGATGTTATGGACAAATTTGCTGACAACGTCTTTGTCGGTGCTTTCGATGATCCTGTACAGCTTTGTTTATACCCCTTTGAAACGCGTGGGGCCGGTGGCGGTGTTTGTCGGAGCAATCCCCGGAGCATTGCCGCCATTGCTGGGATGGACTGCATCTACGGGTGTGATCGGCTACGAGGCCCTGATTATTTTTGGAATCCAGTTTATCTGGCAGTTCCCGCATTTTTGGGCCATCGCGTGGGTGGCCGACGAAGATTACCGCAAGGCAGGTTTCAAGCTGTTGCCCTCAGGGGGAGAAAAGGATATCAATACCGCCATCCAGATCATGATCTATACCATGTGTCTGATACCGCTCGGACTGCTGCCGGCCTCGTTTGGCATTACGGGCATCAACTCGGCCATTGTGGCGACCGTATGTGGCGTGTTATTTTTTGCGCAGACGTTTTCACTCATGCGTTCGGGTGACAGGCGGTCCGCATTGAAGATCATGTTTGGGTCGTTCCTGTATTTGCCGATCGTTCAAATCGCATATTTGCTGGATAAAATCTGAAAGAAGGGATGAGTAATACTATGTCAAGTGAATTCAAGATCGTAGAAGAGGCAAAGAAGCCGCTGTCCATGCATCCGAAAAAGTTTGCATTGTGGCTTTTCATTGCCAGTGTCATTATGCTCTTCGCAGCATGGACCAGCGCGTACATCGTCAAGCGCGGTGATATAGGCTGGGCAGAGATCGTGCTGCCGGGACAGTTTTATGTCAATACTGTCATTATCTTGTTCAGCAGCGCTTCGATGATCTGGGCAGTCCGGACTGCCAGAAAAGACAATTTTCAAAATCTCAGGCTGGCGATCAGTATCACGACCCTATTGGGTGTGGCGTTCCTGATTGGTCAGTTTTTGGCTTATGGTGAGATGGTTGCATTAAAACAGTTCCTCACCGGAGGCAACGTGTCCCACTCGTTCATTTACGTGATCAGCGGCGCGCATGCGGCACACGTGATCGGTGGCGTGATTTACCTGCTCATCGTGCTGGTTTCGGCGTACCGGAACAGAATACATTCCGGTGACATGACCTCCCTGGAAATGTGTGCTACCTACTGGCATTTTTTGGGTGTTCTTTGGGTATATTTATTCGTTTTTTTAATATTGAATCCATAAATTGAATTAAGATGGCAAGTACTTCAACAACTACCGTTCAGGCTCCCGGAAGAAGTGTATGGGACGGCGGAGTATCACCCATGGGCGCCAGCTATGGCAAGCTCATGATGTGGTTCTTTCTGCTGTCGGATGCATTTACGTTTTCCGCGCTTCTCATCACCTACGGTCTGATCCGCTCTTCCCACTCCGCCTACGAAGGTGCTGTTGAAGCATTCAAGTTTTCCGATGCCTACTGGCCGATCCCCGAAAAAGTGTTTGAAGCCGTTCCATTCATCGATGTTCACGCGCCGCTCGTATTCGTGGGTATTATGACCTTCGTGTTGATCATGAGCTCGGTGACCATGGTGCTTGCAGTAGAAGCGGGGCACCGCATGGACCGTCCGGCGGTTGAAAAATGGATGCTTTGGACGATCCTGGGCGGGATTACGTTCCTGAGCTGCCAGGCCTGGGAATGGAGCCACTTTATTCACGGTACGCACGTAGGCGACGCCGTTGCCGAAGGGACCAAATTCTTCGGTGCGAACCTGGCTCAGAACCAGTACGGCCCTCCCGATTTTGCAGCATTCTTTTTCTTTATAACCGGCTTTCACGGCTTCCACGTATTCAGCGGGGTGTGTCTGAACTTCCTGATCTATTACAACACCGTCATGGGCGTGTATGACAGGCGAGGGCACTACGAGATGGTCGAAAAGGTTGGCTTGTACTGGCACTTTGTCGACCTGGTCTGGGTGTTTGTGTTCACGTTCTTTTATCTTGTTTAACGGCTTAAATATTTATCATGGCTCATATTGAAGAAACAGCGCCGCGCATAACAGTCCTTCCCCCGAACCGGGAAAAGATAAAGAAACTCTGGACCGTTGCCGGTATCCTGGGAATTGTCACCGCACTGGAATTTGCCGTCGCATTCGGCGTACCACATGAATTTAAGACACTTCGCGTTTGGATATTCATTGGAATGACCATTGTAAAGGCCGGCTATATTGTTGGCGAGTTCATGCACCTGCGCCACGAGGCAAAAGTGTTGATCTGGTCAATCCTGATCCCGATGGTATTTGTGGTGTGGATGCTTGTGGCTTTTGTCTACGAAGGAATGGCCATTGCCGACATCCGTAAATTCTTCTGAGAAACATCTAAAATCTTGCATAAAAGGCTTAGGTGATCCTAGGCCTTTTTAATTTTGTACAGTGAGTAAAAAGAGCGTCCTTCTGTTCCTTGGGCTGGTGCTGCCAGTGCTTATTTTTATTTTCCTGAAGATCTTCGGGAAGAACCAGTTCGACGTGCCGCTGGTTTACCAGGATGGCGTGAAGGAGGTCCCCGAGGGATGCAGTGGCGCGTTCGCCGCACCCTACCGGATAGACGAACGGGTGATGAATGCCATCGCGCCAGAACGTGGGCGTTCTCTTGTGTTGATCAACTTCGGTGAGCCATATCCAAAACTGAAAACCGTAGTAGCAAAGTTTCCCGATGAGGTCAAACTTCTCGCGGCCGGCCAGATCCACCTGGGTGAAATAGACTTCACTATGCTGAAAAGATGCGTGCTGCTGATGCGGGACCCCGCCGATCTCGTGCTCATTGACCACGAGCGGAATATCCGGGGCTATTACGACGGCAATGACCGCGACGACCTGGACAGGCTCGAAGCCGAGCTTATCATTATCCTTAAAAAATACTGAATGAATCCTCAAGCCAATACCCTGGAAACAAAGAACCCTTATCGCAGGCTGATCATCATACTATCGGTATTGATTCCGCTGGTGGTTGCGGCCCTGTTCAGGATCAAGATACCGGGCTATGATCTAACCTTCCTGCCGCCGATCTATGCCACGATCAATGGGCTCACGGCCGTCTTGCTGATCGGTGGGGTTGTCGCCATCCGAAGGGGGAGGCGTGTGCTGCACGAGCGACTGATGAAAACCTGTATCTTCCTTTCGGCAGCGTTCCTGGTAATGTATGTGTTGTATCATGTTACGACGGAATCCACACCTTATGGCGGCACAGGCACCGTCCGTTATATCTATTTTTTCATCCTGATCACGCACATTTTGCTGTCGATCGGTGTTATTCCTTTTGTATTGTTCACCTTTGCGAGGGCGCTTTCCGGGAGCTTTGAACGGCATCGGGCATTGGCACGGTTAACGTATCCGGTCTGGCTATATGTTGCAGTTACAGGCGTGATTGTATACCTGATGATTAGTCCATACTATCGATAATATGAGGCGTTGGTTTTTGTTTTTTATCCTGATGTTCTCGAACGCGATTCATGCGGCAGCTCAGTGCGCGATGTGCCGCTCGACCCTGGAGAACAACTACAGCAATGGCAACCCCGGGATCGCATCCGGGATAAATACGGGCATCCTGTATCTTTTGGCTATGCCCTACCTGGCCATAATGATCCTCGGTTATTTGTGGTACAAATCCAGTAAGAATGCGCGAAAAACCATATCTGACGGCGCTGCTTAGTGGCAAATGTCCGCACTGCCGGACCGGTGACATGTTCGCTCACTCCGCTCTGCGCATATCCAAGTTTAACGTGATGAACGCGGCCTGTCCGCATTGCGGGATCAGGCTTGAACCCGAGCCTGGATTTTACCAGGGTGCGATGTACGTGAGCTATGGATTTACCGTGCTGCTGATGATCATCATCAGCGCGATTCTCTATTTCGGGTTCGATCATCCTTCCGAATGGACCTACATTGGCGTGGTCATTGCAGCCATGTTGTTGCTGATTCCGCTGAACTACCGTTACTCCCGGATTCTGTTTCTTTACATGTTTGGCGGGATTCGTTACGATCCCCGGCTGTCAAAGTAATTGATTACCTTTATTGGTCATCAAAGTCTTATTGTTTGAAAACAAGGCTTTTCGCATATCTTTTCCTTTCGGCGACTTTCCTGGCTGCGGGGCTGTTCAGCCATTATTTTTTCCGGCAATATACCTCGGATGAAACGCTGGCAAAAAGTATAGCAGCCAATCTCAAGGATGAACTGGCGGCTGTTGATGAAGACCTGACCAGGCTTCCTGCGGATTTTGACCTGATTGATCAGCAAGCGCTGGCGTATCCGATCTTTTTTTATCGTCACAACGCGCTCGTCTATTGGACGGATAACACCTTTGTTCCCCCGCCTTTGATGGTTGCCGACACTTTCAAGACGCGGTTGACCGCTTCGGTAAGTGAATCTTATTTATTGAAGCGCAAACAACTCTCCAACGACGTTGTCGCGATCGCGGCGATCAAGCTATTGAGAAACTACCCCATCACCAACGATTATTTTTCACCCGAGTACAATGAGCGTATTCTTCCGTCGGCATCCGTCCGGATTTTAGAGCCCAACGCGTCTGCAGGGCAGGAGGTATGTGTCGAGAGTGAATGTTTGTTCCGGGTGGAGTTTCATTCGGAGGCATTGAAGGTCGATCGGTTGGCGCGGATAGTTACGTTTATCCTGTTTGCCGTCGCAGTCGTATTTTTTATCGCTGCCGCTTTTGAGTTACTGCCCCGGGTCTCCAACCGGATTTCAGAAGTGGGATTTTTCTTTTTGCTGGGTGTGTTTGCTTTCCTGCGCCTGGTGCTTAGCCAGACCGGGTTTCCGGGTAATTTTCTCTCGTCGTCACTGTTTGACCCGCAAGTGTTTGCAGTCTCGTATGTTAACGCGTCGCTCGGTGATCTATTGATCAACCTGTTGGCTGTAATGATTTTGAGCTTTTATGTCTTTCGGAATTATTTCAGGTTCCATATTCAGCGTTTAAAGGGTGATCGCCTGATGTCGTGGGGCCTGGGTATTTTTTCCGGTCTCTGCATTCTTTTCGCGGGTTTGTTTCCCGTGGTGGTGATCCAGACGCTTTACAACAACTCAGCCATCGTCATCGACATCTCGCAGTCGTTGCAATTCGACGTGTTGCGTCTGATAGCGATGGGCTCGGTCCTAATGTCGGGAATCTGCGCGTTCCTCTTTTCGCACGCATTCATCCGCACGTTGATTTCCATCGGACACCGTGGGAAGGTGATCGCATGCTTTTTGATCGCTGTCGTGATCTTCTCGGTGATCAACGAGCTTACTGAACAGCAATATGCGGTGGCGCTTGTTCTTTCCGCCATGTATTTTTTTGCAGTTTATTTTCTAAAGCTCTACAACAGACTGAAGACCCTGAACTTCGGAACATTCGGGTACCTTTTCGTGGCAATATTTTTTCTTTCGATCATTGGAGCGTATGCCATTCAGCACTTTACACAGAAAGAAAAGATCGACAATCAATTCAGGTTTGCCAGCAACTTTCTCATCGACCGCGACTATTTTGCTGAATATTTACTCTACGATGCGTCGCGCAAGATTTCGCACGATGCGTTCATTCAGAGCCGCATAGCCAGTCCATTTTTCGGTAAAGAAGCCATCCGTCAGAAGATCCGTCAGATTTTTCTCCCGAGTTATTTCAACA
>DASPNN010000372.1:0-16499 GCA_035626495.1 Chryseosolibacter sp. | reverse complement strand
ATGGCGATAGGCGCGTTTTGCCTGTACACACTGTTGAATGGAAAGAATGGCGACTGACCCGGTATGCATCATGAACCAACGCTTTCGGATTACGCGCTTATTGGCAACAGCTGTTCCGCCGCGTTAATTTCAAAATTTGGTTCAATCGACTGGTGCTGCCTGCCGGAATTTGATTCGCCATCCGTGTTTGCCGCCCTTTTGGACAGAGAAAAGGGCGGCTATTTTTCCATCGCTCCGCGCGCCGGATACCGTTCAACTCAGAAGTATATACCGGACACCAATGTTGTGGAAACAATATTCAAAACTGACCAGGGCAGCGTCAGGCTGATTGATGCTTTTACCGCAACGACGGAAGAAAGACACACTGCATCGCTTTTTCCGGATCTTGAAATTCTTCGGATAGTCGAAGGGATTTCAGGCGAGGTGCGCCTGCAGGCTGACTATGCTCCCCGCATATTTTTTGGAAGGGATTTGCCGGATTTGAAAAACCACAAGGCACTCGGCATCGGGTTTTCATGGAAGGAGAATATAATCACGCTCCTGTCCACCCTCGACCCGCCGGGATTTCAAATTGAAAACAACAACGCGCGGGCGCGCGCAGACTTTACCGTCACGGAAGGGCAGACGGTAATTTTCTCGCTCAGCTACTCAAATCAAAGTCCGGCCATACTTCCGGAGTTGAAAGAGACGTCACCAGGTCGCATGCGGGAAACGATTTCCTTCTGGAAAAACTGGATCGCCAAATGCCGGTACACTGGCATTTATCACGAGCTGGTAAAACGAAGCGTACTCACCCTGAAGCTGCTCGCGCATGCGCCATCGGGCGCGATCATCGCGGCGCCTACAACTTCTCTTCCCGAAAAGATCGGAGGTGAAAGAAACTGGGATTACAGGTACTGTTGGTTGAGAGATGCTTCTTTTACAACGCGCGTGCTCGTCAAACTGGGGTTTGAAGAGGAAGCGCACGCTTATATGAACTGGATCCTTCACGCTACCCAGCTCACACGACCCGAGCTCCAGGTTGTCTATTCCATTTACGGACATTCAAAGCTTGAGGAACAAACGCTGGACTGGTTGAGCGGGTACAGAAATTCGAAACCCGTTCGCATCGGAAACAAAGCGGATGTACAGTTCCAGCTCGATGTGTATGGCGAAGTACTCGATGCGATATACGCCTACGCCCCTTTGGTGAAGACATTCGACAACGATAGCAAAAAGTTTATCGTGGGACTCGGCGACGTGCTGTGCAAGATCTGGAGCAAACCCGACAACGGAATTTGGGAGATCCGTACTTCCAGGGTTCACCATACGCACTCCAAAGTAATGGCGTGGGTCGGTCTTGATCGCCTTATTAAGCTTTGTCGCAAATACCGATGGACCGACGCGCCCGTGAAGAAATATCAGGACACCGCGGCGCTGATCCGTGATCAAGTGGAAATGTATGGCTACAATCCCCGGATCAAATCCTATACGCGCGCGTTCAACGGCACCGATGTCGACGCGAGCTTGCTTACGCTTTCACTGGTTGGTTATTGCGATTACAACGCTCCAAGGATGATCTCAACCGTCAACCGCGTCTGTGAAGAATTGTCAGATAACAACCTGATCTACAGGTACCGCGGCGTGGACGATGGCCTGGGCGGGGATGAAGGATCATTTGCAATTTGCAACTTTTGGCTGGTTGAGAATCTGATTCAGTCAGGGAGAATCGACGAAGCCATTAAAATATTTGAGACAGCGCTTCATTGCGCGGGACCCGCCGGCCTTCTGTCGGAGCAAATTGATCCAACCTCGCATGAGCTGACGGGAAATTATCCGCAGGCTTTTACGCACATTGGATTGGTCAACGCCGCCATGGCGATGAATGACGTGATAACGAAAAAGAAAGCGAAATATGAATACTCTTGAGGTGATATTGTGGGGGTTCGCGGCAACGCTTGTTCTGTCAACGATCATGACGACGTCGAAATATTTGGGCTTCACCAGGATGGACCTGCCATTCCTGCTGGGTACTATGTTTACGTCGAACCGGAACAGAGCTCCGTGGATCGGATTCCTGGTACATTTGATCGTGGGGTGGTGGTTTGCTTTTATTTATGACGCCGCATTTGCGCTTTCAGGATTGCATCACTGGTGGTTTGGAATGGCGATGGGGTTTGTTCATGCGGCTTTTGTGCTGACAACCGGTCTGCAGATAGTCAATTATCTACATCCCAGAATGGCCCGTCCATTTCAAGGCCCCACGCCGACAAGACAACTTGAGCCTCCCGGATTTTTGATTCTCAATTACGGAAAGGGGACACCGGTCATGACAATCGTGGCGCACCTGGTCTACGGAGGTATCTTAGGGATGTTTTTGTAACTGAAGCTGCCACAAAGGCGCCAGGATCTCGAAGAATGCCTCGCCTACCAGACATCTGCCGCATTTACCTTTGCGCAACTTGAAGCCTTTGCGATTTCGCGGCAAGCGCCCCACCGGCGCAAGAAATCCCAAAGCCGGTCAGCGCACCGTGCGGTCCGTTGAATTCTCCTGTGATTTTGAAATCACCATCGATGCCAGCATCGAAATTCCAAGAATGAACGCGATGATGATCAGCGAAATTTCAACCGGAATTTTGACAAAATCCATCAGGCACATTTTCGCGCCCACGAAAGCGAGGATCGTGGCCAACCCATACTTTAAATAACGGAAGTAGCTTTCGATACCCGACAACGCAAAATAAAGCGATCGCAAACCGAGGATCGCAAACACGTTGGACGTATATACGATAAACGGGTCGTCGGAAATTGCCAGTATAGCCGGGATCGAGTCAACAGCGAATATCAGGTCGGTGGCTTCAATCATAATGACTACCAAAAACAAGGGCGTAGCCCAGGTCAGGCCATCAATTTTGACGAAGAAGCGATCCTGATGAAACGCAGGAGTCACCCTGAATGACCTCCGGGCCAGCTTGATCAGGAAATTATTCTCCGGGTTGATCTTTTCATTGCTGCCGATCAGCATTCTGATACCGGTAAAAATCAGGAAACCACCGAAGATGTAGATCAGCCAGTGAAAACGGTGGATGAGCTCCACGCCAGCAAAAATGAAAATGACCCGCATGACCAAAGCACCGAGGACGCCCCAAAACAATACTTTGTGCTGAAAGATGCGGGGAACGTCGAAGTATGCGAAGATCATGATGATAACAAAAATGTTATCGACGCTCAGTGATTTCTCAATTAAATACGCCGTAAAAAATTCTATCGCTTTATCTTTATCGAAATAGTGGAATACAAACAGGTTGAAAAGGAGAGCTAAAACGATCCAAACCCCGGTCCATGTTAAAGCTTCCTTCACACTCACCTCGTGGGATTTCCTGTGAAACACACCCAGGTCCAGCGCAAGCATCAAAAGCACGAATGCGTTAAAGCAAATCCACAATAATGTCAGGTCGTTCATTTAACTATCGGTTTTTGGTAAACTCATCATTAAGACAAATCGGCACATCAACTTTATACGCCGCGCAAATTTAACCATTCGCTCACGATCATTCCGTTTACGGTCGCGTTTTCTTTCTCTGCAAAAGGGTCGTTGCTTGCATGTACCATGCCACAACACGAAACGGCGTTCTCACCCGGACACACGTTATCAGGCGACTTACTGGATGAGCGAAATTACTCACCGGGGAATTTCTACCCAGCTGCTGTTTAAATAATTAAACTTAATGATCACGTTTGCGGTTATGTTGATAACTTTGTTTTGAATCTGACTACGGCATGACTACCGACGAATTTGAGCTGCGGGAGCGCGTTAAAGAGTTGAATTGTCTTTACGAATTGTCACGTATCGCGTGGGAGGCGAATAATGACGCGGACGCGATCATTCATAAGACACTCGAGATTTTACCAGGAGCGATGCAGCACCCGAAGCTGGCGGAAGCAAACATTTCCATCGGGTCCCGGCTGTATTCGACCGGCGGGTTTGACAAATGCGAAATGATGATTGCCGAAAAGCTCTCATTTGACAAAAAGAAATTCGGGACAGTCAAAATTGGATACCGCCGCGGGTCGCCGAAGTCCAAAGCAATGAGTTTTCTGGCCGAGGAAAAAAGCCTTCTGAAGACGGTCGCGCGCGAGCTGTCGCTGGTCATTCACCGGGTTTCAATCGAAGAGGAAAAGCGGAAGCTTCAGACTCAACTGCAACATGTCGAAAGGTTGGCGTTTGTGGGAGAGTTGTCCGCCGGGATTGCCCATGAGTTGAACGAGCCATTGGGGAGGGTCCTCGGTTTTGCGCAGCTGATCAAGAAGGCCGGGAGCTTGAATGATCAGCAGCGGGAGGACGTCGAAAGGATCATCAAGGCCTCCCTGTACTCCCGGGAGATCATTAAGAAGCTTATGATCTTTTCCAGGCAAATGCCGCAGCAGATAACGAAAGTCAATGTGAACAACATTGTTGAGAGCATCTTATACTTTATCGATGTTCGCTTTCAAAGCCGTGGCATCGCGATCATCAAGAAGCTGGATCCCGCGTTGCCCGAAATACTCGCCGACGAAGTGCAGATCAGCCAGGTGCTTGTAAATCTTATAACGAATTCAGTCTACGCCATGCCCGAAGGTGGACGGATATTTGTGACCACGAGCGGAAGGGGACAGCATGTGAGTCTTATTGTACGTGATACCGGCACTGGCATGGCCGCAGATATTAAAAAGAAGATCTTCGAGCCATTCTTTACCACGAAGCCCGTCGGGCAAGGAACCGGGTTGGGCTTATCGGTGGTTCAGGGCATTGTCGATTCACACCATGGTCAGATCGCCGTCAGCTCAACGCCGGGGAGAGGGACAAAGTTTGAGATCCGGCTTCCGGTAAAGCACAAAAAGAAATGAAGACAAAGGAGCAAAATAGGACAAGTATTCTGGTTGTCGATGACTCGCCCGAAACCATCGAGCTTGTAAAACGGAATCTCGAAAGCGAGGGCTATGAAATTTACAGCGCGTCCAATGTTCAATCCGCAGTGAAGTTGCTAAATACCCTGAACGTCAGCCTCGTGATCACGGACCTGAAAATGCCTGGCGAAAACGGGATGGAGCTCGTACGTCATGTGACTGAAAACTGCAAGGGGGTCGGTACGCTGGTCATTACCGGGTTCCCATCCATTCAGGGCGCGGTCGAATCCATAAAAATCGGCGCTGAGGAATACCTGGTTAAACCGTTCACCGACGACGAGCTGTTCAAGTCCGTTGAACGCGTTTTGGCGAAGAATTCAAAGTACAAAAAAGAAACGCCATCGAGTTCTCCCGCCAATTTTGGAATCATTGGCGTTTCCGAAGGAATGCAAAAGGTTTTCAAAACCATCAATAAGGCAAAAAATACGAACGCAACTGTTTTGATCAGCGGAGAGAGCGGCACGGGAAAGGAGCTTGTCGCAAGAGCGCTTCATTATGGGAGCCACGTTTCCGCCGCGCCTTTTGTGCCGGTAAACTGCGGCGGCATCCCCGACTCGTTGCTGGAAAGCGAGCTGTTCGGACATGTGAAAGGCGCCTTCACCGGCGCAACCGAAACACGGGCCGGATTTTTTCAAACCGCCGACGGCGGAACAATTTTCCTGGACGAGATCAGCAACACCAGCCTGGCCATGCAGGCAAAATTGCTGCGCGTGCTCCAGGAAAAAGAATTCTACATGGTTGGCTCGAAAAAACCCAACAAGGTAAACATCAGGGTGGTGGCGGCGACGAATGTCGACCTGATGCAGCTTGTCAAGAAAGGACTGTTCCGGGAAGACCTTTATTACCGGCTCAACATTATCACGATCGAACTGCCACCACTGCGCGAAAGGGATAATGATATCATGTTACTGATTGATTTCTTTTTGCAAAAGTATGTCCGCGAGCTTGGCAAAGGTCCGATGCATTTTTCCAAAAAGGCATTGAAGGCGCTCAATGAATACGCGTGGCCGGGGAATGTGAGAGAGCTGCAGAACTTAATTCACCGGCTCGTGATCATGGCCGACGATCCGGTTATCGACACGCCCGACCTGCCGGAAGCTTTTCGGTTTTCGGCTACACGTTCGCACGGGCTGAATCGCAGGCTGTCGGAAGTTGAAAGGGATTATATCGTGGACGTCCTGGCCGCGAACAAAAACAACATTTCACAAACGGCCCAGGTCCTGGGCATCGACCGCAAGACCCTTCGCGAAAAACTGAAAAAGACCGCCGAGTAGTGGGGAGCATTTCCCCGGCCGACGACTTTCTCTCCGGCATCCGGGGGTCGAACCCGCGAATTCATCACACCAACGCAGGAAATTAGTGGTATGCATTTTGGAACCGCCTCGCCTGGAGGTGACACAGCATGCAAACCAACAGAATCATCGAAAACATACTCGTTCGCGAGCTGAGAGCGATATGCGACACGTGCGTTCACCGGCACGAATGTGTCTATCGTCAGGCTTCGAAGAAGGCGATCATTCAGTGCGAGCTGTTTGAGCCTGACCCCGGCGATTCATCATCACCGACTCCCAGGCACGGGCTGTGCACTACGTGCGACCAGGCCGACCGTTGCACGTTGCCCGGCAGAGTATACGGTGTGTGGCACTGCGGCGAGTTCACCTAAAGACCATGGGATGAATATGAAAAGAGAGTCCGATGTCAAGATGGATCAGGTCCGGAACGGACGGTGGAAGGAGTTCAATAAACGCGGCGTGCTCATCGCGGAAGGTATGTATGTCAATGGCCAGAAGCATGGGTTGTGGCTCGAATACTATGACCACGACGGCAGGCGGATGATCGAGGAAAATTATGATTATGGAATTCCGCATGGACGTTATGCCTGCTTTCATCCAAATGGTCAAATCCTCAGCGAAGGACAGTTTGAAAACGGCTTAAGGGCGGGACGCTTCAATATATATGATGAACAAGGAAACAAAATACGAACCCTGTTTTTTATCGACGGCATGCAGGTCGAAGACAACAACCAGGTCAAACATGCCGAGGACAAAGTCGATGAGGGAACAACAGGGAGTTGATTACGCGTGGATTTTTGTGTTCTTCTCGTTTTGGGTGACCATTGTGCTGCATGGATTTTTTGGGTAAGTGTTTTGGGCTTGTGGGAGGTTCACCGGCAGGGCGAGTTATTCGTCGCGAGCGGGAAATCGCCACTAAGACGCCAAGACTCTAAGGATCACAAAGAATCCCTCGGGTGTTGGACAAGTTCACTGTCTTAATGTCATCTTAGTGTCTTAGTGCCTTCGTGGCAGAAACTCACCCTGTCACAAAACTCAAAATGCTTTCACCGACCCGCTCCACCAACTCGGAATTAGCAATAATTATCAATTCGAAATAATCAGCAATTATCAATTCGAAATTAGCAATTCGAAATTAGCAATTCGAAATTATTTTATTCCAAACATCTTTGTTGACTGGAATACCCTTTGTCAAATTGGCGGTGCGTGTACTAATCGCAGATTCCCCCGGGTACCGCAAGCGTGCATCGGGGTTTGCCAAAGCCGACTGTTTCAAATCCATGATCACCTGGCGAATCGTGTCATGCATGGTGGAAGAGTTTGCCAATGCCTTCAGGTTGAAGGCTACAAAGACCTGCGATAAATTTGTCTCGTATTCCTGTTTCGAGATTTGAAAGACAGACAGTCCGCCCGACAACGTCGCTGCAAGTATATCCAGGATCAGCGACAGCGCGGAACCTTTCCAATAACCAATGGGCAGCGTGCGCTGGGATTTCAGTATCGACGCGGGGTCAGTCGTCAGGTTGCCCTGCTCGTCAAAACCGCCGGGCACGGAAAGCTTGTCGTTGTTCATCGCCGCCGCTTCCAGCGCACCATACGAAAACTGCGACATCGCCATATCCAGGACCATCGGCGATTCATCATACGGCACGCCAATAGCCAGAGGGTTATTGCCAAGACGCGGCTCCCGCGCGCCCCACGGCGGTGTATTTTTTATCGTGTTCGACCATCCCAAGAACGCGTATCCGTTTGCGGCCGCGTGCCGGGCGTATGTCCCCGCCCGCATCCAGTGGTTCGTGTTCGCCAGCGCGACGCACCCGAGCCCGTGGACGGAGGCCAGTTCCATGGCTCTTTCGGTGCAGGCAAGCGCATTGGTGATTCCGATGCCTGACTGTCCGTGCCATTGCTCCAGGCCGGCGGAACGGTTGATACAAACGGGATCGTGGTCGACTTTGATAATTCCTTTGTCGATATAGCTGAGAAAGCGACTGAACCGGTTAATGCCATGGGAATAAACACCTTCGAGGCTATTCGATGTAAAGACCTCCGCGCACACTTTTGCTTTTGTTTCCGGCACGTGGGCTTTCTGAAGGATTCCATAGAGCACATCCCGCATGGTCTCATGTGGGACCCGCAATGTCTTTATCTCATCATCATTTTGCATAGGACCGGTGAATTTCAAATAGCACCGAAGGATAACAAAAATTTCCTCCAACCAAAAGAAGGTCGCGTTCTTTCCGCAGCCGACCAGGTATTAACCGCTACATTTTTTGTCGTGGCCCGGACAGGGATTTGAAAACAAATGCGCAGATGACCGCGCCGGCCATGAGGATGGTCCAATGCCATTGCAGTTGACCGGCGCAAACATCGCGCAAAACAATGGCGACAAAGACAACGATCAATGTGAGGATCATTTTATCCGGGCGCGGGTCGCTTTCGTCTTTGGATTTAACCATAGTTGTTCATAGCGCTGCGGAGTCCTCGTGGTACCGGATTGCACACGGTAGCCCCGACTCTTCAATTGAACGCCGTTACGTTGCCCATTCCGAGCGCACCCAATTCTTGAGGAGGAGGCGTTCGTCGGGATCGAGGTATTTGAGTGCCTTGATATACTCTTTCAGGAATAGTTTCTTGTCGAACCGGAATTTGGATAGTATGATTTTCGAATACTCAAGCATGCTTTGTTCAAACTTTCTTCCCGTCATGGCACGTCAATATTTTTTCGATCAAATTCAACACGGCGTATTCACATCCGTACAGCCTGTTCGGGATTACATGAAGCGTGCCAGAGACTAACTACGGGATTCGCAAGAAAATGGAGGTTTTCACCATTCGATCCGCCGGTAGTGGTGGGGTGAAAAGCATCACCGGCGCGAAATGTCTCAGCCTTTGTGTTTTGCAAGCCAGGTAGCGAGTCCGTTGTATTATTTTTTTTACCTGCTGATATTCCATACCAACGCCACCTGTGCTTCCGGATTCCATTGACGCAATTCATCAATCTCATTTTCGTCAACACATTCCAGCAGCAACCCTGTTGGGAGGGTCGGTGAGCGGCAGCGTCCGCATGCCGGAAGAATCGATTCCTTTGATACGTCGTTTTCTGGTCTCGCCTTTGACCGAGAGGCCGATGACATCTCCGATATAAATCACACCATCGAGTATGACCCCAAGGAGAACAATTCTCCGGCCTGTGATTTTGAACCTGTCTTCAATTTGGTATCGCGCAACGGTAACGTCCTCATCTTTTAGTTCTACTTTTCGTCCGTCGGCATCTTCGATCAAAGCCTGGTAGCCCCATTCGAGGTCGTTGGGTCGTTGATTCATTTCGTATTTTCAACAGGTGCGCACCGCCGCGGACGGTAGGTTTGATTGGTACCTCAACACGTGCAACGTCCTTCTGCGCGATCCGTCGCGCGCCGCGATCCTGTTAATCACCACTGCACTGCTGGTTGACCCTAAGGATTCCTTTATTTCAAAGCCGGTCGACTCCTCGAAGAGAACGCGTTTATCAAGAGCCATTATACGAAGTTTGGGCATCTGGGCGCGCGGGAGAAAGAAGTCTTGCGTCTGCTTGCCCTCGGAAAAACCGCCCAGGAAATCGCCGCAGAACTTTTCATCGCCACCTCAACGGCAGAAACCCATCGCAAGAATATCAGGAAAAAGTTGGAGGCTTACACGAACCATGATCTGGTAATGTATGCCAGGGCGTTTGACTTAATTTAATGGCGCCGCTCTCTCAATAATTCTTCCAATACAACTTCCTGTCCGTCGCTGTGGCTTCGAAATCAGGACACGTATTAAACCCCGCAATGCCGCCGAATTTGCAGATCTCGGTGCCGGCGCAGTTGTAGACTAGTGTCATGGAGTCGGCGCAGTCGACACAGGCGTTGATCATGATCACGGTTTCGCTCTTGTATTTGTAGGTATATACTTCGGCTTGTTGCATATCGGCGCGGTGCATCTGTTCTATTTTTTCGTCAAGCCAGGAGGGGGTGCCTTCTTCGTCGGTGTTGCATTCGATGTCCGGGAGGGGGTCGTTACACGAGGCGGCGGCGAGTATTGTTACAAAAAGGAGGTTCTTGATCATATACACGATGTTTTTTCTCTTGGACACACGATCGGGGAAAATGGTTTGAATCAAACTGATTTTTCAATGCAGTTAAATCTTACTGCTGTAAATGCAGCGCAAATAACTCGTCCCAGGCCGTCAGCGCGGGTTTCGGAGAAAAATCTCTCCGGACCAGTCCGATGGATGTGAAGTAAACAATGTTCGGGGGTACATCGGGCGGGAGGGCGGACTCGTCGATGTCGGTGAACAGCAATTGAAAATACGCGGTCGCATGGGCGTCTGTGAGAAGGTGGTGGTGATGTTCGATGTAACGTTCCTGGATGTCTTCGTTGCGCGTGAATTGCGAATCCGGGACAGACCCGGACGCCCAGCCGCCTTCGGAGACAAACACGGGGATGTTGCGGCCATTTAGCAGGCGGGAGTAATAGTTGGCGGGCATCTCTTCAGGAGTTTCGTAGCCGAAGTAGGGGTAGGATGAAATTCCCAGCTCGGCGATGAAGGGGAAGTCGGTAAAGTCCTGCTCGACGCCGGTGTACGTTCCGCCGCCGAGTTTTCCCCATGCCATTTCCGCCTGCACGCTGATGCTGAGTATGGCGGTGGAATTTCTCGCTTCGAGATCCAAAGCCGCGTTGCTTGCAGCGGTTTTTACGCCGTTGTAAATGGCGGGTGACGCGATCGCGCGGATGAGGTTTGTTTCCAGGGCCAGTCCGAGGTGAGCGGGTGTGAGAACACTGTCCATGACAACGACAAATCTCCTGTATACTTCCTGAATTTCCGGCTCTGAAATGCTTCGTCCCTCTTGCACGAGGGCGATGGCGTCGGAGGCCCTGTCGAGTCCGTTTTGAGGGTCGACGCAGACATAAAGTTCGAGGTCTTTAGATGCGTAAAATGCCGCGAGGTCTTTGTAGTTGTCGACAACGTAATCGATAAAATCCGCTCCTGAGAAGTATACCTGCCAGGGCACTTCTGTAACGATGATGGCCGCGTCGGCGCGCGTGGTCCACAGTTTAAGGGATTGCATGTACAGGTTGATGTCGTCGAACCGCGGGGCTGAATTCTGAAATCCCATTTTATAGGAACGGCCGGATTCGTGATGGCTGTTGTCGTCGCACGAGGTGAAGGCGACGCAGGCTGTTATGAAAAATACCAGTGGGAGCTTTGACATAAACAAAGATAGGGAAATCATCTGCAGCGTGTGTGAGCAGCGTTGCGCAGGGGAAATGTTCCAGTCGACGATCAAAAAGTCAACTCTCCGGCTGAATGGCATGTGGAAAACTAATCCTATCTGAAATGTGGAACGGCTGCACGGCGATCAATTCCAAAAGCCACAACAACCGGCGCAAATTTTTTCAACTGAAAGAGAATTTACCCTGTGGTCCGGTATCCGCATGAACGAAGAACATCTCATCGTCGGGCGATCATGGCCGCGCGGCATCTACATTCTGAAAGTCAGGACGGAGGCAGGTGTTGCGATTCACCGGATGATCAAACGATGATGGACTGAAGGGATGTTCTAATATGAAAGGGAAGCGTTTGAGCTTCCCTCTTTTTTTACATTGGGAAAACGAGAACGTGTACCGATGAGGAGCGTCATATTAAATAGTATTGTTCGACCGGCTTGGACTTGGGAATATTTTTGTCGTTGATCAGCTGCTTGAGATTTGTTTCAATGGTGGTGGCGATGGCGGTCATGGCGGTGTCGGTTGGTCTGTTCTCAAAGGGATCCTGCAGGTGGGTTGCCGTTCGTTCCAGTAAAAAGAACACCGACGAGATCACGAGCAGCAACGGGATTTCGTAATAGATGGCCACGTCACTCAGGGAGATGGAAAGGGTGATCACGAAGAGATAGATGAACAGCCGCAGGAATAGCCGGTACGTCACCGGGAATACGGTGCTCTTGATCCGCTCGGCCATTCCCATGGAATTGGTAAGCCCGATCATGGTGGAATTGATCTGAACATGGCTGAAAATATCCAGCTTGCCGTCGCGCCTCAGGTCGGCAATATGCTGCGCATTCAATTGAAGAATTGCCAACGGTTTGTTATTGTGTTCGGTTATCGGCACCAGTTCGTCCGCGGTGAGATGACCCTCCAATCTGGCCATCGGATCCTGACCGCGAAGCGACTGACCAAGTGAAAAACACCACGCAATTTGTCTTAATGTGATCTTTCTGATGTCGTCGTTACTTCCTGAAAGGAATGATTGCAGCTGAAGCACGAGGTTCCGGCTATCGTTGACAATTGAACCCCAGATTTTCCGGGCTTCCCACCAGCGGTCATAAGACTGATTGAGCTTAAATGAAAGAATCACTGAGATGGCCGTGCCCAGAAACGCCGGAATCTGTATGGGCATGGGCGGGATCACCCGTTCCGCCAGATGCGTGAGAAAGTATACCACCACGCCGATTATGAAAACGATCACAAGCTCAAGCCGGATTTTCTTCAGAATGTATGCGACTGGAATGTTTTTGTTAAGGAGCATGAAGTTTTGACCTAAAATTACAAATACTATTTAGTTTAATAGTATTACTATCATTTATTAACGTAATGATTTTTTAAAAGGTTATAGTACTTCAAACTTTGATTATCTTCGCAAATGGATTTTCAGGTGCGATTCAACGTTAATAACAAAATTTATCTCCGGGACCCGGAAAGCACGGAAATTGGCAGACATATCGTTAAAAGCGCCATCGACCTGATCTATGAGCTGGGATTCGAGCTTTTTACTTTCAAAAAGCTCGCGGTTGAAATAGACAGCACGGAAGCGACTATTTACCGGTACTTTGAAAATAAGCACCGCATCCTGCTATACATCCTGAACTGGTATTGGAGCTATATGGAGTTCCTGGTCGATTTCAGGTTACAGAATATATCGGCCAAAAAGGAAAAGCTTAAGATCATCATCGACCTGCTGACCCACGAGCTTCCTGAAAGCACCGGCAAATTCGATTATAACAAGAAGTATTTGAATCAAATCGTCCTGGCCGAAAGCAGCAAGGTCTACTTGACCAAAGAGGTGACAGAAATCAATAAGAACGAGGTATTCAAGGCTTACAAGGATCTGTGTGCAAGGATTGCAGAGGTGATCAAAAGCTACAATCCGAAATACAAGTATCCCAAATCCCTTGCAACAACGATCATCGAAACGTCACATGCCCAGCAGTATTTCAGCATTTATCTGCCCCGCTTGACGGATTCGACGCCAAAAAACAAGTCGACGTTTACCGCCGAATTTCTGGAAGATTTGTTGTTTAAGGCGCTTGCGTAAATCCATGCCATGGATGAACAGAACATCAGCATGTGATTTCCACCGGTTTGAAAACAGCAGTGCGCCGCTGCTTGCCGTCGCATCGGCTTCTAAAGCCGCTTCGCGATGTCCAATGGCATAAAATTGAAAGGTATTTTAAAGAAAACATATGGAAGAACCGGATGATATTCATAGTATGCTCGCTCGCATAGTCAGCGCCTCCGATGATGCTACGGTGAGCGTCCCTATTGAGGGGATAATACTGTCGAACATTATCAACTTTTCAGACGATGGTATCATCAGCACGACCTTGGGCGGAATCATAACAAGCTGGAATAAGGGCGCGGAACGCCTGTACGGTTACGCCCGCAACGAGGCAATGGGACAGAACATTTCACTGATCATCCCCGCAGACCGGCAAAATGAAGAACCCGCGATCATCGAAACGGTGAAAAGCGGAAGGTACGTCGACCCTTATGATACCGTGAGATTGCGCAAAGATGGAAAGCTTGTCAGTATTTCGTTGACCGTCTCGCCATTAAAAGACAAATCCGGAAGTATCATTGGCCTGTCGAGAATAGCCCGTGACATTTCCGCCAGGAAAAAACTGGAGGAAGTCCAGGAAAGATTAACAGGAATCGTCAATCATTCCGACGATGCGATAATCAGCAAAACGCTGACGGGCGTGATCACAAGCTGGAACAGGGGTGCGGAACGGATTTTCGGATATCGCGGTGAAGAGGTGATCGGCAAGAATATAACGATCCTATTCCCGCCCGACAGGCTGGAAGAAGAGTCGTTCATCCTGGGTAAGATAAAAAAAGGCGAGCTGGTGGATCACTACGAAAGCGAACGGATTCGAAAAGACGGCACCGTGATCAATATCTCCCTGACAATCTCTCCCATCAGAGATGGAAACGGGAACATCGTAGGCGTGTCGAAAATTGCAAGGGACATCACAGAAAGAAAAAGAAGGGAGACCGAGTTGAAGAGAAAGAACCAGGAGCTCGAGGCCTTCACCTACACTGTCTCGCATGACCTGAGGGCGCCCCTGCGAAAAATAACGACCTATACCCATTTACTGAATGACAAGCTGGACCACAACGCGTCCGGTGACGTCACGCGCGCCCTTAATCAAATTGTAAAGTCCACTCAAAAAATGAGTAACCTGATCGATGATCTTTTGGAGTTGTCGCAGATTTCTCAAGCCTCCCTTCATAAAACCATCATTGACGTAAATAAATTGGTGGCTGAAATTCTGGAGGAATTCGTTTCAAACGATGACAAAACGATTGAAATACAGAAGTCCCGTCTTCCCAACGCATGTGGCGATGAGCGGTTGCTGCGCCAGGTGTTCGAGAATCTGATTTTAAATGCGATCAAGTACTCACAAAAAACCGATCGGCCTAAAATCATCATCGGTTCCGAAAAAGCTGAAGGCACGACGACCTACTTCGTCGCTGACAATGGCGTTGGCTTTGATATGAAATATGCCGACAAACTTTTTACCGTATTTCAAAGACTTCATTCTCAAACCGAATTCGAGGGACACGGTGTGGGCCTTGCGATTGTCCAGCAAATTATCTCAAAGCATGGGGGACAGGTTTGGGCCACCGGCGAACCCGGCAAAGGGGCGACGTTCGGCTTTTCGCTGCCCGACAGGTAACCCTTGGAATAAACGGCTGAATTCCGGATCAAGGACGATCCGTGCACATTGGGCATCGCTGCTTAATTGATACTCAGGCCGAGACTCACGCCATACCACGGTTTATTTTGATAGATCCAGATATTTTTGTCACGGTCGGTGACAGCATCCCAGCCGATCGCCAAACCAATGGTTAGACTATTGACACCCGCCATTGCCGCCACGCCTTTAGTGATAACCAGCGCGCTATATTCGTCGGTGGTCCTGTAATTGGTTGTCCACGGTGTGATGGCCGTGCTCCCGATACCAGCAAACGCGCCCAGGGTGAGCGCCCTGTGCCTGATCGTCTTTCTGATGCCGGCTGGAGTTTTTTCTGAATATTTTGTGAACTGATCTGTTCTATACCCCACGTAGACATTGCCGTTGAAGTCCGCCGTCAGCTGTCGCGGAAATTCCATGGAGGAGGGCCTGTATTTGAATGCAACGGTTATGAGATCGAGATCGAGCGAATGTTTGATAAACTTCGAATTCTCCAACAATGGCGCTTCGTGCAGCTTGTTGTCTTTATATACAAAAAGACTGTCATCGGCAGCCTGGATAAACACCTTTTTTGCCTTGCTGCCACTTTCCTTCAGCCTGTAATGTCCGTCATTCAGCTGATGTCTGGGGCTTTTCAGGGAAGCACATGAAGCACATGAAAGCGCAACGACCATCATAGTCAGGGAGTGAATTCTCATTTGCATGGGGCCAGGTTTGAATATTGAATGAAACAAAAATAGCATATACCCCACAAAAGTGTCTGCTTGCTGTGAGGTCATTTAAACCGGTGTGTGTTATAACGTTGCTGTGAGTGAGAGACTGCTGTGAGATTTTTTACCACGAAGGCACGGTTTGGTTTTTTTTTGTGCGCTGGTCAATGTGCGCCTCGTCGGGCCACGTTAGGATGTGATCAACGTGCGGCAAGTCAAGACACAAAGGAAAGTGTTTTCTTCGTAAATTCCGGGATGCGTGCTATAACGATTGCTGTGGGTGAGGGACTGCTGTGAGATTTTTACCACGAAGGCACGGTTTATTTTTTTTTTGCGATGTGAGCGTGCACCTCACGGCGCCGCGTTAGGATGTGATCAACGTGCGGCAAGTGAAGACACAAAGGAAGTGTTTTCTTCGTAAATTTTGGGATGGGTGCTATAACGATTGCTGTGGGTGAGGGACTGCTGTGAGATTTTTTACCACGAAGGCACGGTTTATTTTTTTTGGTGCGCTGGTCAATGTGCGCCTCGTCGGGCCACGTCAGCCGGTTATCATCGGGCAGCAAGTCAAG
>DASPNN010000371.1:0-3903 GCA_035626495.1 Chryseosolibacter sp. | reverse complement strand
CGACTCTGCGGCTAAAGGACTAGCGTCCATAAAAAAGTCGTGCCATGCAACAAACCTCGAAATCCGCAAAAATGATTTCAACTATTGAGGCGAATTTTTCTTCCATGTCCCGGTAAAAAAATAATTGTGGAATGCCGTGGTGATTATTACGTACTCTCGCCCCAGGATTTTTTTTAATCACTCTGTTCGTCATGCACAAACAGGTCACAAAACTGAAAAGATCTTCCATTAAACAAGCCCTTGTCACTGAGCTTCAGCGATGGGATCACAAGCAAGGCCATAAATGAAAGGGTCATAAAAGGCGCGGCAAGGGTGCTTCCCATCTGCTTCGCCATACGATCGATTTCCTGATATTGCCGGGATACCTCGAATCCGTCGCGATCAGACATCAGCCCCGCAACCGGAAGCGCGAGAATTTTTTCATCGCGGTCTTTGACGGCGGACACGCCTCCACGCGCACGGATGATCAGGTTAGCTGCCCGCGCCATCGATTCATCATCGGTGCCAACAACGATAACGTTGTGCGAGTCGTGAGCGACAGACGAGGCAATGGCGCCGGCGCGCAAGCCGAAATTCCTGATAAAGGCAACTGCGGGGCGTCCACCCGCATAGCGGTTAACCACGGCGATCTTCAGGATGTCAGATCCGGGATCGGCAACGGCGAGCCCATTCCTGACCGTGACGTCGCCGATCACCTCGGTGGTGACCAGTTGGGAATCTTCTGCCAGGATAATGCGCATCCGGGAAGACATCGCCTTGACCTGGAAGACTTCGGGGCGGAGCTCGTCACAATCGAAGTTATTAATGACTATCGACGCCGTGGGCGGGATGAGCGTTTTACCACGCTCGGCCACCAGCAAGCCGCGGATAAATGTCTTCAGGACTTTAAAATCTCTTAGATTATCGACAACAATGAAGTCGGCATCATCTCCAACGTGCAGGCGCCCCACGTCAAGGCCATAGTGATCGGCTGGATTCAGGCACGCCGCGGTTAATACCTTGAAGGGGTCGATACCGCGCTGGACTGCGCGCGCGACAAGCAAGTTGATGTGTCCCCCTTCGAGGCTGTCCGGGTGCTTGTCATCGGAGCAGAACATCATATTCCCGGCATGATCGTGCATCAGGTCGACGAGTGCGTCGAAGTTCTTGGCTGCGCTGCCTTCGCGCACAATGATTTTCATGCCGCAGCCAAGCTTATCGAGCGCCTCTTCGCTTGTGAAGCACTCGTGGTCGGTCGTTATTCCGGCAGAAGCGTAGCGTTGAGCCAACTCGCCCCTCAGGCCGGGGGCATGGCCATCGACTACCCTTTTCAGCCTTTTTGCCACTGCGATTTTTGCCATAACCCCGTTGTCGGCATTCAGCACACCCGGCCAGTTCATCATCTCGGCCAGATATCGGATTTCCGGTTTTTTAAGCAGGTACTCAATGTCGCGAACATCAATGGAGGCGCCAGCGGTCTCAAATTCCGTAGCCGGCACGCAGCTAGGTGCCCCGAAGTAAAACTTGAATGGGACCTGCCTGCCATTTTCGATCATATACTCGACGCCTTTAACACCGAGAACATTGCCGATTTCGTGAGGGTCCGACACCGTAGCAACCGTTCCATGGACGACAGCCATCCGCGCGAATTCGGCCGGAGTGACCATGGAGCTTTCAATGTGAACATGTGCATCGATGAAGCCCGGCAGGATGAACTGGTCCGGAATATTCGTGGCGGGTTCAATGCTTTTGATCGTGCGCCCTTCCACCGTTATTTCCGAAGGTGCGATGGTTTGGCGTCTGATATCAACAAGGTATCCTGCTATTCTCACGTTTCTATTTTTCCAGGCAATATAGCACGGTCGAAATCATTGCGACATATTTAGAACCCATCGATCTGGAGGGATAGATTAAGAGAAGACCACATCTGTTGTTTACCGGAATGATGGTGATGCGATCTCATACTGTCCACAACGGCGACCAGCCCTATCGCACGGGGCGGTCAACTGCCAAGTCGCTTGCGATTGGCATAGCTTTTTGACTGTTAGTTATGCTGTTCTCTTTTAGGAGTGGTCTAACGACCTGAGATTACATCCTAAACTACTTGATCTGGATAATACCAGCGAAAGAAAAAAGGGAATTAGCCATGGAGGCTGTTTCTGACTCACGTCAAAAACAGCCTCTTATGTTTTTGCGCCTTGCCATCTCTGCGTTCTGAACTCGGAAAGGAGTGCCTGCCAGGGAGTGTTCGAACTTCGCGGATCTTAATAGTGGAATAGCCAGCAAGTCGGGATCACCAGATCGGCTGATTCTACATGCGTCAGTTTTGGGCGTGCGATGGTTTAACAGCTGCCGGACATCACCGCATTTAAATTGCTGGAAGGCAGACAATAATAGTTCAGTATTTCAACCAGTTAAGCAACTATTCCCCGTGGAACAAAATTTCTAAAACCGCAATAAAAAATGCGCAATTTTGCACTACAAAAGTTTGTAATATTCGTTTCAAATATGTATCATTGTGTATTATTACACATTCAAAAATGAGTGATTTTGAGCGAAAAAAAATTGATATCGAACTAAGCCAGTTCGCGTCCAAGAATTTTGAACGCCCAGCGTCCTGCAAAAACCTCGAGCAGATACGTTATTATGTAAATGAGTTATGTAGCGTAATCCGACTGTACGAAGCCAAATTCAATTATGTACCGGCAAGCGCTTACACGTTGTTGGCGCAGTACAACGCAAAGCAAAACAGTCTTCTCTACCAGGAATTTGTAAACAGCTATTAATGGGTTATGCGGTATATACCCTCCCCTACCCCGATCCAATGCGAATGGGTCTTTACGGCCACCGCCAACAAATCGGGCAGGATGCAATATCACAAGATCAAGCCCGGGCAGAGTAAAGTGCGAATCAGCAGAACTGAATTCATACGTGTGTACAACTCAGTACCTATCATAGCAATAAAACCAGTACAGGAGCGCGGTAATGAAAATGATTTCCAACTGGAATTTTATGTTTGACAAAGCGGCGAGAGCGGCCGTCTTTTTATTTAACCAGGTCCTTTACGTTAAAGACTTTTTGAATATTCCGCAAAGTTTTTTGCCGGTCAATGCCTTTTTGCAATACACCGCCAAAAATATCCCCTTCCTGTTTTAACCGTTCCGGAACCGTCCGGATATTGTGGTCTGTTATCTTCAAACCTTTTTTTACCTCGTCCCAATGCAACGGTGTTGATACTGGTGCCCCGGGCTTTGGCCTGAGCGAATAGGGCCCGGCCACTGTTGCCTGAGGCCGGTTCTGCAGGAAGTCGAGATAAATCTTACCCTTGCGATTAGCCGTCAACCTTTCAATACTGGTCAAGGCCGGAATCTGCGCATGAATGATCCTGACGATCGCGCGACCGAGTTCTTTTGATTCTTCGTAATCATATTTCGCACCGAGGGGAAAATAAATATGAAGTCCGGTAGATCCCGAAGTCTTGCAAAATGATGGAACCCCGATCGCGTCGAGAACGTCTTTGGTTATTCTCGCTGTTTCGATAACCTGGTCGAACGGGTTATTGTCCGGGTCAAGATCCAAAACGCACCAGTCCGGACGATCGGGCGATTGCGTGCGACTGCTCCACGGGTTGATCTCAATACAACCGAGCGATGCGATGTAAAGCAGGCTCGCCTCGTCGGTGCATACCAGGAATTGTTTCTCGCGCTGATCGGTCTCGCTGTAATACTTATGTGTGGACAACCATTCCGGCACTTTTCCGGTGACATCCTTCTGATAGAAGCTTTTTCCGTAGATGCCGTTAGGAAATCGATTCAGGGTCTGAGGCCGGTCCTGGTAGTAAGGCAACATGTAAGGCGCCACCCGATAGTAGTAGTTCAGCATGTCGCGTTTGGTGATACCTTCTTCCGGCCAAAATACTTTGCT
>DASPNN010000370.1:0-3949 GCA_035626495.1 Chryseosolibacter sp. | reverse complement strand
GGGTCTGAACAACTGGGGTGGCCTCGTCGACGGAGGCACAGAATCATCAGATGGAATTGCTGCTTTTGTGACGATCCTGGTTTTTGATAGCGACTTTGATTTGATCAAGATCATCAGCGATCAGATTTCCTCCGGGGCAAGCAGTATGCATGACTACATGAAGGCGGAATACACGATCCGGGAGGCAGGTTACGTCTACATGTATATTTCCAATCACAGCAACACGCCGCAGAACGTGTACTTCGACGATGTAAGGATGGCCTACGAGCCCTCGAATGTTATCCAATACAATGAGTATTATGCGCATGGCCTGCCCAATGCAAACTCGTGGACGCGGGACAACGCAAGGGGTAACAGATACCTCGCCAATGGCGGAACAGAATTCAATGACACGACTAAGCTGTACGATCTTGACTACCGGAACTTTGACCCTGTGCTGGGCAGAATGAACCAGGTGGATCCGGTGGCGGGCAAGTATGCAGGGTTGAGTCCTTATAATTTTTCATTCAACAATCCGGTCGGCTTTGTCGATCCCACAGGTGCTGATCCGTTGTATGAGGAGTCGTACTATTATGCCTACGCCCAGAGTATGGGGATGGACATCGGCCAATACCAGCGGATCATGGATTACGGAAGCGGCGGTGCCGCCGGTGCAGCGCATGGACGAATGGCTGGAGTAGGGGAAGCGGGCGCGATGCCGCAGTCGTACGATGCAAAGATAGAGGCGAGGTTTAAGATGGATATGATTAAGAAGGGTATAAATAGGGCGTTTCGACTGAGGATGCAAAATGGAGGGGCTGTCTTTAGGGGGGCAGGTTCTTCAAAAGGCGCTGGGGTATCTTACGATGCATTGCCAAAGGACTTTTCAGCAGAAATCGAACTTGGCGGTGATAATGCTTTTGAGGATTTTGATGGGTCAGATCAAACAGGTCCTGACTGTCCGCCTGGCGTGAAGTGCGATCAGTATGGAAACATTGACAGAAATGGTGACAGTCGCACAAAGGATGCCGTTGATGCAACCTGGAAATATTTTGGAGAAGCGGTTGAGGAAGGAACAACCGCTATGGTAACTGGTGAGGTTGGCGCTTACGCTGTTTTGTGGGTTTTTAAGGGTGCAAAGTGGGCAATCACCGCCCATAGGGTGAATCAAGCAAGAAAAACCGCCAAATACGTAAATTTGGCAAGTGAGGCAAGGACCACGCACATACTGGTTGGGGACTCCAATGGAGGCGGACACATGTGGTCATGGAGCACAATATTCAATGGGAAGAGTAAGTTTCCGATAACTTGGAGCGCAGAAAAGATCATGAACGCGATTTCAGAAGTTGCAACATCAGGAACCTGGGTTCAACAATCCGGCCAAGTTGGGACGTTTTTCACTAAGGCTGGCAAGCCGGCAAGATTTTACGTTATGGGTTCGTACGAGGGTGTGTCGATAAAAGTCATAGTCGAACCCGCCGGAGAAGGAATAATAACCGCATTTCCTATTTTTTGATGAAAAAGAAGCTTTTAGAAATCTTAGAAACTTCGGTAAAGTTTGGCCTTGGGAAGGCTGATGCCGACGCCGTGAAAGAAATGATCAATGCCGGTGAATTTACCATAGCGCTAGAATGGATCATTGACCAGCTGTTTGAATTTGATAGATCAATAGACAATAATTTTTTCAAGCAGTTCGAGGAGACTGCAAAAAGCATGGGCGTCGATGAGAGCAGAATTGCGAACCTCAAAAGCCTTGTTAATAAATAGGATGAATGGCTCGGATTCATTTTGGAATGCTTGGTATTTCGCCCTGCACTCCTACGATAATTTTATGTTTCAGCGCCCCTAAGAAGGAGGATGGAATAAAAGTAAAACATGCGCTCTTAGCTTTGCCTTATTAGGATTATCAGTGGTCTCTTACAAAAAGCAATATGATATTTTGTTGCGAACGCTTTGAGTTGGACACTCGTCTGCCGAACACAACGGCACCCAATATTAGGACCGGCAGTCCCACGATAAATTTATACTTCGATGTTCCTTATAAGGAACGGTATATAAAGGTAAGGAGGATCGTGAAATTTTGATCATGCCATACTGGACCTGTGCTGGTATTCAGCCCCTGCAGTGATTGCAGCGTTCAACTTCATTGAGCTTTTTTCTTTTTTCTTTCGCCTGCTGAATGTAAAGATGACGTTCTTGCTTGTTGATGAGCTCATTTTTGCACGCCTCATTGGGAGTAAGGCCATCAAGCGAAATGTGGGGGCGGTTATTGTAATCCTCGATCACCCATCGGAGCGTTTCATTGAGAGGAATCGCCGGGTGAGTTTTTAGTGGCGGATGGGTTAAGGGCGAGGCGGTATGGTCGCGAAAATTCGTGCTGCTGGGTACCGTCAGGACGATCCGCCAGATGGAAAAACCAGATCGCTGATCAGTGACCGGTCCGCCCTGGATATAAGCGTCAATAAAACTATGAGAAGTCTTGAATTATTCTGTCGCTTGCTTTTCGCGTTATCCTTCTGTTCGTGCACTGCCCAGACTACTGATAGCATTGTGCTAATTAATGTGGGTCACTCAGACATGCGGGAAATTGCTGAACAGATTGACGCTATTAACAATCTTAATCCTGCCGTTCTCGCTATCGACATCGCGTTCACAGGCTATAACGGCACGAAAGAAGATGTTCATCTTGCGAATGCCTTAAAAAAAACCAAAAAATTGATTCTCCCCAGCAAGATCGCCTCGCACGGCCAGGATTATTATGGTAAAGAGATGATCACAGTATATCCTGCCTGCGACTTTGCGTTCGAACCCATGCACTCCACAAGCGGTTTTGTAAGTGCGGAAGTCTCGGTATCCGATGCGGATCGAATTCCCGGTCAGTTTATGCTTTGGCAAACGACGTATGAAGTCGATACTTTTTATCATTTCAGTTTGATGACAGCGATGGCATTTGATAGTTTAGCGGCAATGAGTTTTTTGAGAAACCATGACCGTTTTGTGCCTGTCGATTATCAACATGGTGGCCAAAAGTTTCCAACTTTCTCTGCCGAAGATGTTCTGGGGGGCAAAGTGAAGCATGAACAGGTAGAGGGCAAGATCGTAATGATCGGATTCTTGGGACCCGGCAATGAGGACAAGCACTTTTCACCACTGACTGATGATCCAACCAGACCTGATATGTATGGTCTTGAATACCTTGCCCACATTGTTGCGCAAATTCTCGAATACGAATGAGCTTCTAAAAAGAACTATAAAGTATAGGCTGGGAATAAGGTAAAAATAGAAGCTTACGGCAAGTTCGAAAGCGGCTCGACGGCACCGACACTCACTGGCTTTGGTGCGGCGTTGATATCGGCATTTACGCTACCGACACCGGCGCCGGGAGAAACCCATACACCCTCATGGGGTCTGAACAACTGGGGTGGCCTCGTCGACGGAGGCACAGAATCATCAGATGGAATTGCTGCTTTTGTGACGATCCTGGTTTTTGACAGCGACCACGACCTGATCAAGATGATCAGCGATCAGATTTCCTCCGGCGCAAGCAGCACGCACGACTACATGAAGGCGGAATACACGATCCGGGAGGCAGGTTACGTTTACATGTATATTTCCAATCACAGCAACACGCCGCAGAATGTCTACTTCGACGATGTAAGGATGACCTACGAGCCCTCGAACGTTATCCAATACAATGAGTATTATGCGCATGGGCTTCAGAATGCGAACTCGTGGACGCGGGATAACGCAAAGGGTAACAGATACCTTGCCAATGGTGGAACAGAGTTTAATGACAACACACAGCTCTACGATCTTGACTTCCGGAACTTTGACCCGGTGCTGGGCAGAATGAATCAAGTGGATCCGGTGTCGGGCAAGTACGCGGCCTTGAGTCCTTATAATTTTTCATTCAACAATCCGGTTGGCTTTGTCGATCCGACAGGTGCTGATCCGTTGTATGAGGAGTCGT
>DASPNN010000369.1:0-4190 GCA_035626495.1 Chryseosolibacter sp. | reverse complement strand
ATCCGGCCACGGCAGAACTGGCCGTTTACAATTCCGCTGCTCTTGATTTCGAGACCCAGTCGGCATATGTACTCATCGTTTCGGTGAGTGATGGTTCTCAACAGAGTTCAGCAACGGTAACGGTTAATGTTACGGATGCCTATGACAACACACCTCCGTCCATGTCTGATCAGGCATTTACAATTGATGAGGGGGCGCAGGTAAATGCGTCAGTGGGAATGGTAGTCGCGAGCGATGTCGATCAGGAGCCATTGAGCTTTTCGATCATTTCAGGAAACACGGCGAATGCATTTTACATTGATTCGGTGTCAGGCACCTTATATGTTAACAATGCCGCGGCGATCGATTATGAAACCAATCCGGTCTTTAGCCTCACTGTGGCTGTCAGCGACAGCTTTGCGACCGTTTCAGCAACTGTGACGGTAAACCTAACGGACGTAGACGAGGCGAATGCGCCGGTCGTGGAGGATCAGACGTTCGCCGTCGCGGAATTGAGCGCGGCAAATACCGTGGTTGGATCTATTGTCGCCAGCGACCCGAATAATGACGTGTTGTCCTATTCGATTTTGTCAGGCAATACGGGGGAGGCTTTTTTCCTTGATGCGCAAACCGGCGAGTTGACCATCTACAACGCGGAGGCCGTCGACTTCGAGGTGAGCCCGGTGTTTACATTGACAATCTCGGTTGGCGATGGCGCGTTCGTGAGCTTCGCCACGATCACGGTCAACGTGACGGATGCAAATGAGGGGGATGCGCCGGTAGTGTCAGATCAGACCTTCACCGTTGAAGAAATGAGCGCAGCAAACACCGCCATTGGCACGGTGGTAGCAAGCGATCCCAATGGAGATGCCCTCGCATACACGATTGTATCGGGTAACACCTCGAATGCTTTCGCGCTGAACCTTCAATCCGGTGCGCTCACGGTCAATAACGAGGCTGCAGTTGACTTTGAAACCAACCCGGTGTTTACCTTGGGCGTTTCGGTCAGTGACGGGTTGCTCGTCAGCTACGCGACAATAACGGTTAACGTTACCGATGCCGCTGAAAACTCGGCGCCGGTACTTGTTGCCGCTGCGCCTGACGCCGCGATTGCCGAAGATGCCGTGGATGCTGTTATCGTAGCCGACGTGGCATCGTTGTTTGACGACCCGGATAATGATCCTTTGACCTTTGCTGCGTCATCATCCAACGACCAGATATCGGTTCAGATCGTAAACAATGCCTTGCGTGCGACGCCATCAGCAAATTATTTCGGGCAGGCCGTGATTACGTTGACCGCTTCGGATGGTTCCCTTTCGGCGGAAGATTCACTCACACTAGTTGTTACCTCCGTAAACGATGCGCCGGTATTTACGCTGAGCAGGATACTCGTTGATTTGGGAGAGAATTTTACCACCACGGAAACTGTATCGGTTGTCCCCGGAACCGTTCCGGCAAACGAGTTGGACCAGTCGATCACTTATTCGCTGACTCCGGCGTCCGTGACTTTCGCGAACGTCACCATCAACAATACAACCGGCCAGGTTTCAATTCAAAGTGTCGAGGGAGGCGGCGGTACACAGCAGTTTACGGTTACTGGCAATGACGGTCAGCCTGCCAACGCCACCGCTACCGCAACATTTACGCTTCACGTACGGCTTATTACGGCGCTGGAACAGAACCCAAGTGCGATTGTAGAAGTATATCCAAACCCGGCGACAAATTATGTTCACATAAAAACCTCGCTCGGAGAATATATGATTGAAGTGATTGACGGCAATGGAGGGGTAGTGGCGAGTAGCGCGGGGCAGGGTATGGGGGCGACGGTGGATATTACGGGGTTAAGGAGCGGGCTGTATGTTGTGAAGATAAAGTCAGGCAACGCCACGTATCACAGAAAACTGCTTGTTCACTAGAAGTGACGGTATTGGTTTGTTCATAGTAGTTGGTTTAATAGGTTAGTAAAATCAAGGGAGCAATGCGGCATGGCGCCGGTGAAATGGTTAGGTGGTCATAGTCGCATTGCTAACCTTTGAAACCGCGAGATTCTCCATCGCGGTAGCGGAATCACCAAAGCCACTACAATTGAAGTGATCAACTGATCTATACCCTCAAGTGGACTCGGTCTGGCCAAATGACCGTTGTAAAATCCCCTGGCAATCCATAGTAGACTTGCTAACCCGAATGCGTTACGAGTTTATCGACAGGAGCTTTGAAGGAAAAAGCCTGGCAACTTTGCTGCATCCGGGGACATGAGATTGGCTATCATGCGCAGGCGGTTGATGGTGTGGGATGCCCTTTAGCAATTACAGTCCAGCCAGCACGGTTGATACCCACAAAGTATACATTTTGCCGGAAGGATGTAATCCGTCCGCGGCGACGAGTTCAGGATCTTCCAATCCTTTCCGGGAAATATCCGTGATGTCGAAGTATGTAATTCCCCACCGTTCGCAAATGTTCTTGTTCACACGGTTGAAAGCATCGATGCCGGAGCTGATCTGTTTTTGTCTTTCCTTGCCAAACGGGGTGTAGCCATAATCCGGAATTGAAAGGACAAACACTTTTTTCTTGTCACCTTGCGCGTGTTGGACTGCGATACCCAGCAGTTCCTCGAACTGCGAAGCATATTCTTCTACAGGTTTCCCCTGATACTGGTTGTTGACACCGATGAGCAATGACACCAGGTCATAATTGTTGTCGACGCCTGAGGAGCCAATCGCCCTCTTCAGCTCGTCTGTTCGCCAGCCGGTGGTGGCGATGATCCGGACTTCTTCCATGATATATCCGCGGTCACTCAAGCGGGCAGCAAGCTGCGTGGGCCAACGGTCTTTTTCGGAAACACTTTCCCCAATTGTATAAGAATCTCCTAAAGCCAGGAGGCGAATGGGTTGCGTCTTAGCGGGTAGTTGGGCCATGGCATTTTCAATTGGCGGAAGATTGATCACAACAACCAACAACAGAAGTGTGATCGGGGATCCTAACCCCGTTTTTGCGATTTGGAGCAAATTAAAGCCGGTATAAAATGGCATAGTTTTTTAAATCTTTTCAAGGAATTTAAATGAAATAATATGAGAAATATTTCAATTCAATCAAAAGGAATAGTAAGCCTGCTGGTTGCTTTGTGCCTTGTGTTCGGTTCGTGTAAGAACATGAGCAAATCGCAAAAAGGAACCTATATCGGTGCGGCCGGTGGCGCTGCAGCCGGTGCCGCGATCGGTAAAGCTGCTGGCAACACAGCGATGGGCGCTATTCTCGGTGCTGTAGTAGGTGGTGCTGCCGGCTATGGTATCGGCCGTTACATGGATAAACAGGCTGAAGAGTTGAAGAAGGACCTGGAAGGCGCTGAAATTGAACGCGTCGGCGAAGGTATCAAGATCACCTTCCGCGACGGAATTCAGTTCGCGCTCAACTCGGCTGAGCTCTCGGAAGCCTCCAAAAATAATCTGAATGACCTGGCAGAAACACTTCAAAAATATGAAGACACGAATATTCTGATCGAAGGTCACACCGATGTTACCGGAACCCGGGCACACAACATGAAGTTGTCTGACCAACGGGCGGAAGCTGTTTCAGGATATTTGGAATCGCTCGGCGTTGCCGGGAAACGTATAACAACGGAAGGTTATGGTCCTGATCAGCCCGTGGCTGATAACACCAGTGATTACGGGCGGCAGCAAAACCGTCGTGTTGAGGTTGCAATCTTTGCCAACGAAAAGTTGAAGAAGAAAGCTGAGAAAGGTGAGTTAGGTGAAGTTTCGGCATCTGAAGATAGCTCAGATGACAACTGATGAGGTTCAAATCTCAACCAAAAAAAGGTCCCGGATTACACCGGGACCTTTTTATTTGATTAATATGGTCACGCACTAACTGCTGCGCTGGCTTTTGCTTTTTGCGACCGTGTCCACAAGAGCAGAATGGTAAATAACACGATGAGAATTGCCGGAAACATCATCATACGTTGCAATGTTTCCTGCCCGGCTGCCAACTCGAGCGCATCCCCCTGTACCCCGGAAGCCGCGGCCTCGGCGCGCGCACCGTCGATCCAACCACCGATGATCGGTTGCCAGATTGAAGTAGAGAACATTCCGAACGCCCCTACGATAGACATTCCAATAGCACCGCTGAGTGGGATCTTTTCTGCTGTGAACCCGATCATATTGGGCCAGAAATAACAAACGCCGATCGCGAAGAACACCGCCGCTACATAAGCC
>DASPNN010000368.1:0-2462 GCA_035626495.1 Chryseosolibacter sp. | reverse complement strand
TCACGGCTATAGCCGAGGTCGGCGGTATAGATGAAACGCATCTGTTGGTAAACGATCCCGGTTCCGACCATCAGCGCGATCGAGATCGAGAACTGCAGCACCACAAGCGCTTTCCGCAGGCGGATACCACTGTTGGAATTTTTGAATGACCCTTTCAAAACACTGATCGGTTTGAAAGAAGACAACACAAAGGCGGGATACAAACCTGCCAGCACTCCGACGCCAATGACCAGGGTAAGGAGTATGAGGAGGCTCGACGGCTCGAATAAAACCGACAGGTCGGCATACCGCTGATAAAGACTGTTGAGTATCGGGACGAGGACAAACACGACGGCGACCGCGATCACGGCCGAAAGCATCGTGACGATGATCGACTCCACCAGGTGCTGGCCGATGAGCTGACTGCGAATAGCACCGATGACTTTGCGCATGCCCACTTCCTTCGCGCGGCCAGTCGACTTGGCCGTTACCAGGTTCATGAAGTTTACGGCGGCAAGCACAAGGATCAACAAGGCTATGGTCGACAGCACATACACATTCAGCTCGTCCGATTTATTGGCATTCGTCTCGAACAAAATTTCTTTGGACTTCAGGTGGACATCCTCCAGGCGCTGAACGACGGGGGTGAAAAACTGGTACGCGTTGTTTTTCGCGCTGATGTCTTTGAGTTTTTTATTGAGGTCCGCGGTGTCGGCGGGCTTGTCGAGCAGGAGGTAGGTAAAACAAAAGATCCCCTGCCACGTTTCGAGCGCCTGCCGAAGCCCTTGCTCGTTTTGTCCGGGCACCAGGCTGTGGAGCAAGTCAAATTGGATGTGAGAAGTTTTGGGCGGGTCAGCAAGCACAGCCGTCACGTTGAGATCGACGTTCTGGTTTAGTTTGACGGTTTTGCCGATCGGGTTTTCTGTTCCGAAGATTTTTTTCGCCAGCGATTGGGTAATGGCGATCGAGCCTGGCTGTTCGAGCGCGCCGGTAGTGGCGCCGTCAACGATCTTGAAATCAAACACATCGAATACGGTCGGGTCGACTCGAAATGCCGCTTCGCATTTGAGCGCGTTGTCGTTATAGCTGAGGTCGTACCGTCCACCGCCGGTGAAGCGGACCACTTCGGTTACTTCGGGAAGTTCCGTCTTCGCAGCCGGTCCAAGGGCTGGTTGCGTCACGCCAACCAGCTTGCTGCTAACACCTTCGGCGCTGTCGATGGTCAGTACCCTGACAATGCGATTATATTTTTCGTTGAATTTATCGTAGGAAAGGTCCTCCCTTACATAAAGGTAGATCATCATGCTGGCTGCAAGTCCGAACGCAAGGCCGGCGATTTTGATAAATGAGTATCCTTTTTGTTTGAGCAGGTTTCTCAGTCCGATAACGAAATAATTCTTGAACATAGGATAGCTTTGGATGGTGGGCGGACGTCAATTACAGTGCCAGGAGAATGTTATGGAATTGCGCACAGAAACGCGGATTTTCCAGTTGGGGTATGAACGGGTTCGTACAAGGACGTCCGCGGGCGGGCGGTGAGGTCGGTTACCGGTTACCGGTTACTGGGTACTGGTTTCTCGAATGACAGCGCGGGGCAAAGTGCTGCGCGTCGATTGAGTGCCGCGGCCCACCAGGTCACCAGAAGTGCAAGGCAGTACAAGACAGAATTCCGAAAGCGCGGCATGGGTTATCCGTTCGTGCGGCATGCGTGGGCCAATGAGGTACGAGTACCCGTTGTCCCGGCCGCGAGGTTTGTCGCGTAGTTCAGGAGCAGGACGCCAATGGCCCAGGAGGTTTGTTGTAGTCCGCGCGGTGGGGCTTCCATGGTCAGCGAGCTTTTACCTGGCCGTCGGCGCAAAACATCGCGCACGTCGCGAGGGGGATGCCTGCGGAGAATCTCACCTGAACGCGAAGTCAACGAGCGGCATCTGTAACGATCATTTGCGTGACTGGCATCTTCTCGCGCTGGTCGCGATAGACACAAATAAGTCAGCGCATTCTCTGACCTGATGCCACCACATGATGGGATCATCCCCAATGGTGGGTTCACGATGTTCACCGGGTTGTTGCATTCACTCTTCCAGGTAGGAGTTTGCGACAATGTTGTTTCAACGGGCAACTACAGTTGTTCGGAAAAAGCCTACAGTTATCAAACAGATGCCAGCAGTTATCAAAACCGCGAGTTTGCCGCCTGTCGCGCAGCATACATTTACGTTTACAAACGCAGACGGACCTTCATGCTAAACAGAAAACCTTTTAACAACTAAATTATATGAAAACAAATCATGTAAACCAGGTTGCAGCCTTCGAGCAGCTCTTAGGCTTTTGCAACGCACACGGCGGCGTGTTCAACCCGAGTAAGGATGCCATTAAGATGACCGCCCTTGGCACCTTGCTCACGCAGGCTCAGGAGTCGCTACGGGCGGTCAAGGATACGCAGACAGCGTATGTGAATGCAGTGATCGACCGCAAGGTCGCGCACG
>DASPNN010000367.1:0-4248 GCA_035626495.1 Chryseosolibacter sp. | reverse complement strand
AAATATTCAAGGCCTGAAACAGGGCGATCAGCTGAATCCGGCAACGACGACCGGACCTGTCGCGCGGCCGGATCTTGCAGAAGGCCTTGAAAAGCAGCTGGCGTCGGCGCTGGCTGCCGGCGCGCAATTGATTACCGGCGGACGCCGGGATGGGTGTAACTTCCAGCCAACTCTAATCGATCAGGTCCAGCCTGGTAATGTCGCCTTCGACGAGGAGATATTTGGTCCCATTGCTGCCGTCACGTCCGCCAGGGACGAAGCCGATGCGATCCGGCTCGCCAACCGAAGCAAATACGGCCTTGGTGGTTCGGTATGGACAAGCGACCTGGCCCGCGGTGAGCGACTTGCCCGTGAACTCGAGTCGGGCGCCGTGTTCGTGAACTCACTTATGCGGTCGGACCAACGCCTTCCATTTGGCGGAATAAAAAGGTCCGGGTATGGTCGCGAATTGTCGGAACTCGGCATCAAGGAGTTTGTAAACGCAAAAACGATCTATATCGCTTAAGAAAGATAACCTTGGCCACACGGTTTACGTAAACGGCCATACTGATTTTCAGAACTATGAAGCTTGTCATTTAAGCACCTGCGTGCAATGCAGGTCCGTTTCCTGAAGTCTTCCGCTGCCATTGCGGCATAAGGAGGCTATTTCATTTCTTTTTTTCCTCAATCTTTTTAATCGTTTTTCAAATGACAGTCTTCAATAGGGTAATTTCATTTTGGCGTTTGTTCAAGCAGGCAATACGCGGAGATCAGCAGGATTATACTGCTCTGAGCATCGATCGGGCGATATTTTTGTTGTCGATCCCGATGATACTCGAGATGATCATGGAGTCGTTGTTCGCCGTCGTCGATGTATACTGGGTTAGCCAGCTGCACGACAACGACGCCACCGCGACAATTGGATTGACAGAGTCCATGCTTACACTGGTCTATTCAGTTGCAATTGGATTGAGTATGGGCGCCACGGCGATGGTGGCGCGGAGGGTTGGCGAGAAAGATATCCCGGCGGCGGAAATTGCCGGCGCGCAGGCAATCTATATTGGCATTGGCCTGTCGGTGCTGGTTTCAGCCGCAGGCTTGTTCTATTCCGACTCGTTGCTCCGCGTCATGGGAGCCTCGGAGGCTTTAATTGCCAACAACGCTGGCTACACGCGCTGGATGCTTGGCGGTAATATCACGATCATGATGCTTTTCCTGATCAACGCCATCTTTCGCGGCGCAGGAGATGCATCGCTGGCCATGCGGTCTCTCTGGCTTGCCAATATTCTCAACATCATTCTTGGGCCGCTGTTCATTTTCGGAATTGATGGCATTGTTCCGTCTTATGGTGTAGAGGGCGCCGCCATCGCGACAACGATCGGTCGCGGCACCGGTGTGCTCTATCAGGTATATCATCTTTTTTATGGCAAGGGCCTCATCAAGCTGCATGGCCTTAACATGCCAGTGAAGTGGGATATCATCGGGCGGCTTCTGAAAGTGTCTGCGGGCGGGACCGGGCAATTTCTGATCGCTTCGGCAAGCTGGATCTTCCTGGTTCGGATTATCTCGACGTTTGGCAGCGCGGCCGTCGCCGGCTATACGATTGCAATACGACTGATCATATTTGCCATTCTTCCGGCATGGGGCATGGCCAATGCATCAGCCACTCTTGTCGGTCAGAACCTGGGAGCCGGTTTTCCGGACCGTGCTGAACGATCTGTCTGGCGTGCTGCATTCCTGAATATGATCTTTCTCGGTACGGTTACCGTTGTCTTTTTGGTCTTTGCCCAATCAATTCTGGGCTTCTTCACGACGGATCAAGCAGTTCTTTCCAATGCAGTCCGATGCCTGCAGATCGTGTCGATGGGCTACGTGTTCTATGCGTACGGGATGGTAATCAGTCAATCATTCAACGGCGCGGGAGACACACGCACGCCGACAATCATCAACCTGTTCGGTTTCTGGATGTTTCAGATACCCATGGCATATGCGTTGGCCGTGTCGTGGGGAATTGGTACCAACGGTGTCTATGCAGCGATATCGATCGCGGAATCTGCCATCGCGATTGCCGGCATTCTGATCTTCCGCCAAGGCAAGTGGAAAACAGTTTCGATCTGATCCTTAAAAAAATCAATCGTGTAAACAATACACGATTGTGGGTATTCTGAAAATTTAAATTCTACCACCGAAGAACCGCGAGCGGCGTGCTTCTTTACTTTTGCCATTATCATTTAAACCCCTAGGCATATGGTTAAAAGTAAAGTTTGGAGGACGCTGCTTTTCAGCGGAGTTGTAGCGTCCCTGCTTTCCGGCTGCGGTGAGGAAGTGGTCCTCGTAGAAGAAGAGGATACCACAAAGCTCGACAGTCTGGAAGTTGTCATCCGCGTTGTCGAAGAAGAGTTGACAGTGGCCCTCGCAGAAGAAGCTGCTTTGAAGAGAAAGGTTGATTCCCTCAATACAAAGATCGGTGAAGGAAGTGCTGCCCCCATCAACGCGGACATCGTTTATTCGGTGCAGGTCATTGACGGCTCAGCCGCATACGTCAGCGCGGCGGGAAGGAAAGCATCCTTGCCCAATGCTGTAGTTACCGTCCGTCAGTCAGAAATCGTCCAGCAGTTCACCTCCGATGCTACCGGCATGGTCAGTTTCGCAGGCATGAAGTCCGGCCTCATTTCTGTGACCGTTGAAATCGAGGGATACTCGGACTTGTACATGATCGTTGATCTCCGCGATGGGGGTGACGACGAAAACGCGACGAGCTCTGACAACCGGTATGCATCCACGATGGCAGTCGTTTTTCCCACCGAAGGAGCGGGAATGTTTACGATCTCCGGTAATGTGTACTATAACAGCACCGAGCTGAACGATAATCGCGACGGTTCCCAGAACAATCCACTGCACCCGGTTACGGGCGCACAGCGGTTCGAGGCAGCCACGGGCGTTTACCTCGCCGTGGATTGCATACCAGCCGGTATTCTCAACAACACCGGACGACCTGGCAAAATTGTCGAAGCTGTCTACACCGGCCTTAAGCGCACCGCCATCAGCGGTCCCGACGGCAGTTATGCGTTGACACTGCCCGTTATCCTCACGACCCTCGGCGGCAACTTCTTCACCTACGATGGGCCAGTCGGCAGCGCCATCACAGGTGAGCAAATTACCACCACTGGCACGATCGATCAGGTGTGGTTCCTGTCTTTTTCCTATCCGGACGAATTCCAGGAGATCCGCATCTTCCCTGGCGGCAACAGCATTCAGGATATCTACTACTACCCTTAATCACCCACCACTATGAAAAAATTTTCAAGCCTTCTGTTCATCATGCTTGCTCTGGGATTTACACAGTGTCTGGAGCAGACCGAAAAGGTAGTACCCTATGAAAATACCGAAGAGATCCAGCGCAAACTGAAAGAGCTTCGTGACATCCAACGCGAAGTCGAGGCGTCTAAAGTATCAGCGGCAAATTACGAGATTGACATTGTCAATAAGATCGAAGAGCTGAACGACCTGATCGCGCCCGGAAATGTCCCGATCACCTATTCGATCGGTATCCTTTCGGCGGCGGGTAGTCAAAATAGCGTCGGGATATCTAACGCAACGGTGTCACTGGATGTCCGGGGTGAGCGCCAGATTGGGACCACGTCCACCGACGGGCAAGTTGTATTCGAGAACCTGCGTTCCGGAATTGTTCTCGTTCATATTTCCGTCGCCGGTTACAGCGATGCCAGCTTTGTTGCCGACCTGCGTGTGGAACCCGACGACGACTATAACCCCGGCAATTCGGGTAATCCCTACAATGTCACCTCTTCCATCAGGCTTTACCCGACCACTCAAGCCAACGGGGCAGGGATAATTTCAGGTTCATTGTATTATGACCCCGACCGTTCAGATGATATTCTTGACAATACCGATTCACGCTATGGCCAGATCGATTACTATAACGACTCATTTTTTGGCAGCGTTTATCCGTATCGACCTGCTGAAAAGATTGACTTGGTTGACGGAGAAGAAGTCGACCGCACGAAAGGGACACTCGATGCGCGCATACAATCCTGGGAGGAGCTTGATGTGCCGGTAACAGTTTTTGCCTTTGTGAAACCGAACCCGGCTGACTATTCCAGTGTGCCAGCAGGGACCGCAGGTCATATCGTCATGGCTTTGTACGAAGAGTTGTTTGTGAGTGCAGCCTCAACTGCAGCGGGAACGTATTCGATGGTAATACCGGCCGGCATTAATTCGAATGACATCCGCATATCGCTTAGCCTCTTC
>DASPNN010000366.1:0-2971 GCA_035626495.1 Chryseosolibacter sp. | reverse complement strand
TCCAGGTAAATATCTTTAATGGGCTGCAGGGTATAGCTGAGGTTTTTGATGGCGTCTTTCGCGTTCGGATACCCGATCTCCTGAAGTCTCGGCAGATAATATTTTTCTCCCAAAGCGCTAAGCTTTTTGCTGAGTTCGACGGGGTCAGTGCCTTCGTGCAGCAATACGTAGGTCGGGTAATTGCTTTGAAGCCAGTTGGTCTGTTCACCTGTGCCGAATTCACGGCCGGACAACGTCAGAAAAAACTTGTAATCAAAGTGTGTGGTTGCGGGAAAGTCGGCCACCACTCCACCGATCCTGAACGGTTTGGCGGCCTCGTTCGAAACGATCATCAGCTTACCGGTCGGGTCTTCACCCGGAAAGTACTTATCCGCTTTGCTTTTTGTGATGACCATGCTGTTGGGCTCGGTAAGGGCTGTTTTCGCATTGCCGTAAATGAACTCGGCGTCAAGCATCTGAAGGAATTCCGGATCTACCCATACAAACCCGCCCTCATGCGTGTTCTCCACCGTGCCATCGGGACGAACATCATTGCTGCCCGCTCCAAACAATTCGACAGGATTCGTGCGCGCGACCATTTCGATGTCCGGGTAATCGCTTTTCAGAGCAGGTCCCGCCGGAGCGGGCAAATGGACACCTCTTTCCACCACCCCCTTGGTATTAAACACTTCAACCACGCGGTAAATCCTGTTTCCCTTCGGATAGTGCGTGTCATAGCTCAACTCATGAAGAATGAACAGCGTGATAATAAGACACGCCGCGATCCCCAGCGCAAATCCGCCAACCTTGATAACAGAGTACATTTTCTGCCTGGACATGTTTCTCCAGCCGATCTTGAAATAATTTTCGAGCATGGCATATTGTATTAAGTGATCGGCACGCGACTTACGAAAAGCAAATGGCCTCAGGTAATTGAAAACCTGGTACCAGTAATTCAGCTTCGCACGCCACAACGATTTTTTTAAGGAAGTAACTGCAAATTTTTCATCCATATCCCCCAGCACCTCCTCAACCAGGTCGTCGCGCAAAAATCGCAGCAGGAAACGCTGCGCAAGCCGGGGTGGATGTTCACTCATACTCTTTTATGAAAAAAACGTGGACTCGTTAAATTTTAGGAACGCGTCGGGCGAATTACACTCCGAACTCAAGCTTGCCCGCGAATTCCGGATATTGCTTCCATAACGACACCCGGAAATCACGCGCCTCCTCCAGCGCCCTCCGGCCATAGGCTGTAATGGAATAAATCCGCTTCCTTCTCCCTCCGCGCTCTGCCGTCGCGCTCCCCATGGCGGAATCGAGAAAACCTTTGTCCTGTAGCCGGGTCAATGTCGAATGGACAGCTCCGATAGACACCGCGCGCGCCGTTTGTGTTTCAAATTCTTCCGCGATCCTGAAAGCATAAGCCTCGTCCCGCAGGATTCCGACCAATAGCAAAATCACTTCTTCAAATTCACCCAATCGCGTTTCAATCATGTTGGTATTACTAGATTGTAGAACATATATACGAGCAAATAAAGTATTTGTTCTACAACTTAGAAAGAAAGTGGATATTTTTTTGTTTGGGTGTCAAATCAGTCCCATTTTCAGCGCTTTATCCCAAAGAGTTCAAGTGAACATTTAATCGTGATACCAAAACGTGCGTCACTGTCTTCCTGTTAATCCCACGGTGTTTTTGCAATTGAAAACGTGTAGAAGAAATTTTGTTCCATGAAATAGGCGCGCAAAAAAAACTCATAATTTCTTTTCTCAGCGTTCACTTATATTGCCCGATCAACAACCACCGTACATGCTTTTTGACGAAGAGAGGATTGAACAGAAGAAATTTGTCCGGCCGCCTGCTCCCACTGGATTCGACATACCCTACGAGATCGGTTTTTTATTCAATTTTGTATCTGGAAAATCCACCCGTTTCGATTTTGAGCCTGTACTGATTTATGCCGTCAACGGAAAAAAGGAATACAAGCGCATTTCATTGCAGGTCGAGAAGGCATTGGCATTTCTTCATTCTTTAGACGACCCCTTTTACAAGCAGTTGCTGGAATTTTCCGATCAACGACTGCTTGAATGGATGACGCGCACCGGCAACCGCTTTATCAGGAATCACTCCGGGTCATGGGCGCACGTATCGGTACGTGAGCTGGCCAATCTGCGAAAACATTACCGTGATTTGCTCCAGGAAATGTGGCCCGCGCTGCTGAAACGCGAGCGCCTGTTCATTCTGCGGGTTGGCAGATTCAACAATGCGCTGCCGGACCCGGTCAGACTCTCCCCGGCTCCGCCACAATTTTCCTTCCGCGTCGATGAGCACAACGGCCTGATCACGATCCGTCTGAAGCTGTTGCTGGATGGTGTGGAGTCGGCGATCAATCTGCTTGGCGGATGCGTTTTGGAGCGGGATAACACATTATACCTACCGGATAGTCCGGAGGCCTTGTCCATCATCGACATATTCAAAAATGGGCCGCTAACGTTCCCTCTATCTGTCAAAAAGACTGTGATCAGCAAGTACATACTTGAATGGCTTGACAAGTACGAGACCACCATCAGTCCCAAACTGAACATCGACGTCTGTTCACCCGAGCCCGAACCTAGAATTCTGTTAAGCGAGCTAAACGAAAGCAACCTGATGATCCGGCCGCAGTTCAGGTACGAAAACTTTGTCCTTGACTATGGCCCGGAAAGGTACCACCTTAGCGAGCAGGGCCCCTCCTACCGCATCATCCGTCGCGACAAATCGCGGGAACAGGCCCTCTATGAATCACTGCGCGCGCTGCATCCGTCGTTCGCCAACCAGCGCAACAACCAATACTACTACCTGCCCTTTGCCGATGTCATGAAGCGCGGGTGGTTCATCACCATGCTTCGCAAAGTGCAGGACGACGGCCACAGCGTCCACGGATTCGAGGACCTGAAGAAATTCAGGTATACGACCCATCAACCCAAGATATCCATTTCCGCCTCCAACGCCGTC
>DASPNN010000365.1:0-6432 GCA_035626495.1 Chryseosolibacter sp. | reverse complement strand
GGGGCAGTTTCGTCGCGGTGAGGGATATCAACCTCCAAGTCGAAAAAGGCGAGATCGTTTCGATCATCGGCCACTCTGGATGTGGAAAGTCAACGATCCTCAACGCCATCGGCGGCATGCTCTTTCCCGTGAAAGGAACGGTCATGCTGAATAACGCTTCCATAAAAGGCCCCGGCCCGGATCGCGGAATCGTTTTCCAGAATTACTCGCTATTGCCCTGGCTAACGGTCTATGAGAATATTTTTGTCGCAGTTGACGCAGCGGCGAAAACAATAACGAAAAGCGAAAAGCGCGATGTGGTCGAAAAATTTCTGAAGATGGTTAACCTGTGGGACCACCGGGAGAAATTTCCCAGGGAAATCTCAGGCGGAATGAAGCAGCGCGTTGCCATCGCCCGCGCATTTGCGATCGACCCGGAAGTGCTGTTGCTCGACGAGCCATTCGGTGCCCTGGATGCGCTGACGAAATCCGCTCTTCACATCGAGTTGCTGAAGATGTGGAACCTGACCAAACGAAGTAAAACCATCATTATGGTAACCCACGACATCGAGGAGGCCGTCTTCCTTTCTGACCGCATCGTGGTGATGAACAACGGGCCCGCGGCGACGATCCGGGAGATCGAAGTGGTGCACCTGCCGCGCCCGCGAAATAAAAAAGAAATTGTTGGAATGGAAGACTACCGCGTTATCCGTGACCGGCTGCTGAGCCTGCTGATGGAAAAAGTGGAAATCGACCCACGGGATTTTTATAAGGAAGAAAAGGCAGCGTAAAATCAGCATCGGCGGAAAGTGAAATGAGGAAAGAACAGACATACAAAAGCACTTGCTCTTACTGCGGCGTGGGCTGCGGCATCCTTGTCAGGAAAGACAGGAGGAACAACATCGTTGTAGAAGGTGATCCCGATCATCCGGTCAACCAGGGAAAATTGTGTTCGAAAGGCATGAACCTGCATTATGCGATGCAGGATAAGAGCGACCGCCTGCTCTACCCGGAGATGCGGTGGAGCCGCAATCACCCCCGTCAAAGGGTGAGCTGGAGCATTGCCATGCAGCGCGCGGCGGCTGTTTTCAAATCCATCATCGAAGCCCACGGCCCGGACGCAGTTGGGTTTTATGTTTCCGGACAGTGCCTCACGGAAGAATACTATATCGCCAATAAGCTCGTAAAAGGTTTTCTCGGCACAAACAACATCGACACAAACTCGCGGTTGTGCATGAGCAGCGCCGTGGCAGGCTACGCGAAAATGCTTGGCGAGGATTCCGTGCCGGTTTCATATGCTGACATTGAATTGTCTGATTGCTTTCTCATCGCCGGCGCAAACCCGGCATGGTGCCATCCGATTCTTTTCCGGCGTATTGAAGAGCATAAACAGAAAAACCCCGACGTCAAGATCATCGTCGTTGATCCGCGAAGGACGCAAACATGCGCGAATGCCGACCTGCATTTGCAGATCAATCCGGGTACAGACATTTTCCTCTACCATGCAATCGGCCGGATTCTCATCGAAAATGGCGAGATCGATTATCCTTTTATCACAGAACACACCGAAGACTTCGATTCCTACAAGGAGTCGGTCTTCCAACACACGGTCGCGGAAGTGGCTGACATCTGCGACGTGGATGAATCGGATATCCGAAAGGCAGCAGCGTACATCGCAAATGCCCGCGGATTTCTGACACTGTGGGCGATGGGACTCAACCAAAGTGTGATCGGCGTGAATAAGAATCTTGCACTGATCAGCCTCAACTTGATCACCGGCCACATCGGGAAGCCTGGATCAGGGCCGTTTTCATTGACCGGTCAGCCCAACGCCATGGGTGGCCGCGAAGTCGGGGGGCTGGCCACGATGCTTGCAGCCCACCGATCGATCGCCAATCCCGCGCACCGTGAAGAAGTCGCGCGTTTCTGGGGAGTCAACCATGTATCCGACAAACCCGGTCTGACGGCAACTCAAATGATCGATAAGCTTGAGTCCGGCGAACTGAAGGCCCTCTGGATCATTTGCACCAATCCACTTGTCAGTTTGCCGAATGCGCGACGCGTTGAAACCGCGTTGAAGAAGGCCAGATTTCTCGTTGTTCAGGATATTTCGAATCTTTCAGACACGATCGCGTACGCCGACCTGGTGCTTCCAGCCGCCGGCCACTTCGAAAAAGAGGGGACGATGACCAACTCCGAACGGCGCATCAGCCACCTGAGCAAGGTGATTGAGCCGCCCGGCGAAGCGCTGCCTGACGCCGAGATCCTTTGCATGTTTGCGAAAGCGATGGGATTCCCGGGTTTCAACTACCGCTCGGCCGGTGAGATATTTGCCGAACACTGCAAACTCACCGCAGGTACAAACATTGACATAAGTCAGCTTTCCTATGAACGTCTACGGCATGAGGGGACCTTTCAGTGGCCGGTAACTACGAATAGGAAGAATGGAACGCCGCGGTTGTTCGCCGATCACAAATTTTTTACGGCATCGCGAAAGGCCAGGTTTTATCCGGTGCCGGCGGATAACCAGTCCGAACATACCACGAACGACTTTCCGCTGATTCTTACAACGGGCCGGATACGCGACCAGTGGCACACCATGACGAAAACCGGAAAAGTCAACAAGCTCCGGCAACACATCGACAAGCCTTATCTGGAAATTCACCCGTTGGATGCATTGACGCGCAAGATCTCTGATGGCGATATCATCGTTGTGAAAAACCGGCGGGGCAACGTACGTGTTCGGGCGAAAGTGACCGACGACATCAAACGCGGAGTCGTTTTCCTTCCCATGCATTGGGGAAAGCTGCTCAACTCGGACCTGGCGCGAGCCAACAACCTGACCAGCGAACTTGTTGACCCGGTTTCAAAAGAACCGGACTTCAAATTTACCGCCGTCGAAGTAACCAAATACGCCAAGCCGGTCGAGAAGGTTGTGGTCGTCGGCGCCGGCGCTGCCGCGTACCGTTTTTTGCTTACTTACCGTTCGCTCAACGTTAAGGATGCCATCGAAGTTTTTTCGATGGAAAAGGATCCGTTTTACAATCGCGTGCTCTTGCCGGAATATGTGAATGAATCTCTGTCCTGGGAGAAATTGAAAAAATTTGCAGACGGTGAATTCGAATCGCTCGATGTGAAACTTCACATTGAAAATGAAATCACATCGATTAACCGCAGAGAGAAAACTGTCACAGATTGGTCAGGAAGGAAGCACCGTTACGACCGGCTCATTCTTGCCACAGGTTGTCGGGCGCACGTGCCCAAAGATACTCCGGTGGACCTGCCTGGCGTGTTCACGATGCGAACGCGGAAAGATGCCGACAGGTTGAAGAAGTTTCTCAAGCCGGATGGAAAGGTGCTGATCATCGGGGGAGGTTTGCTCGGCCTGGAGCTCGCCGCATCCCTGCGCGAGATCAGCATCAACGTGGCCATCACCCAGCTCGGTAGCCGGCTCATGGAGCGTCAGATCGACGCGCTGGCCGGACAACTGCTGATTGACTTTGTAGAGGAGATCGGCATCAATGTCTTTTTGAATGATCAGGTGCAAAATGTGGAAACAAGCAAGTCGTCCTCACGCGTCGTGGCCAGTTTGCAGAGCGGTAAAGTGCTCGAAGTGGATGCAGTCGTGTATGCGGTTGGCACAAGGCCGAATATCGAGTTTGCGCAGGAGTCGGGTGTCGAATGCGGCCGCGGGATACTCGTCAATGACTCCCTTCAAACCAGCGATCCGGACATTTTTGCAATAGGCGAAATTGCGGAGCACCGCGGTCAAATACTGGGCATCACGTCGGCTGCGGAAAAGCAGGCTGACATCGCCGCCCGCTACATCGCCGGCGACATGCAAAGCACGTATGATGGGTCCGTACCGATGAATATCCTCAAATTTTCGGATCTCGACCTGTGCTCCATCGGGATACCTGAAATCCCCGCTAACAGCGACGGATTTGATGAAATTCTTTTCATCGATAAGTCGATGCGCTACTACAAGAAATGTATTATTAAAAGTGACCGGCTGGTGGGTGCGGTTTTGATAGGTGACAAAAGCGAGTTCGCGGAATTTAAAGATCTCATTGAAAACAGGATCGAGCTGTCGGAAAAACGCATGCAGCTCCTGCGATCCGGAAAAATGCCTGAGCCCGTTATCGGTAAGCTCGTTTGCGCCTGCGGTCAGGTAGGAAGCGGAAATATTCAAAAACTCATAGAGGAGGGATGCCATTCACTGTCGGAGGTTTGTCAACGCTCGGGAGCGGGCCTGGGGTGCGGCAGTTGCAAGCCGGAGATACAAGCTTTGTTAAGAGCAGGCCTGGTGCCGGTGAAATCATCATTATGAATTTTTAAAAGGCTAAATTTGCATGCGCGCGCCGGCCGCCAAGGCATCGTGCGCCGGGGGAAAAAATTCAATGGAAACGAAGAAAAGCGATCTGATCCGTGCATTTGTAAAAGGAGGAATACTTTCTCCAGCCGACATGCTCCGGATCATGAGTATTTCGCAAAGTGTTGGAAACAAGTTTGTATTGTTTGGCTCCCGGCAGGATGTCATGTTCCCCCTGCAGGGCGCGGACCTGTCGAAAATTGAAAATGCGTTTGCCGCGATCAATATCGATTGCGAGCTTGGCAGCGATCAGTCCGTTTACCAGAATATCGTCAGCTCTTATGTAGCCGTGAACGTAGTCGAAACTACCAACTGGGTCAAGGAAGACACGTATCATTTCGTGATCGATAATTTCGACTACAAGCCGCGCCTGAAGATCAACATAGTCGACCCGCTACAAAGTCTTGTTCCGTTATTGACGGGTGAGCTTAACTTTATTGCTTCGCGTGAAGAGAACTATTGGTACCTGTACATCCGCGATCCCCGGAAAGGCAACACCATCGAATGCTGGCCGCGACTGATCTTCACCAACGACATCGCGCGCGTATCGAAAGAGCTCGAGGCAGTCTTCATGCAGTACGCACCTTTCACGATCGATGAGCTGTTTGTGATCCTGAAGGGAGCCGTCCGGGTGAACTATCGCCCGATCAGCGAGAAATTGAGATTTCCGGAGAACCCATTCCCTTACTACGAGGGGCTCAACGCGATGCTGAACAACCTGTACTGGCTTGGGCTGTACTGGAGAAACAACCAGTATGACATTGATTTCCTGAGCGCTGCCTGCAAACTCTGCCAGGAAACAAACATCGGCAAGATTAACATTATTCCGTGGAAGGCTTTTATCATCAAGGGCATCAAAGCTTCAGACCGTATCCGGTGGGAAAAACTCATGGGCAAATTCGGTATCAACGAGCGACACTCCTCTCTTGAGCTCAACTGGCATTTGCCCGTCATCGACCCGGAAGCCCTGGAACTGAAACGCTTTCTCGTACGTGAGCTCGACCAGCAGGACATCAGCACGCATGGGTTGACGTTCACGATCAAGACAAGCAGGGAGATGTTTTACTTTACATCGATCGTGATTGAAAAATTCTTCGATGATTCTGGCAAGCCCGGCGAGCATTACAACATTTTATACGCAAAGAATTTCAATCCGAACAATATTATCTATCACACATACGCCAAACAGGTTAGGAAAGAGATTATCCCCTCGCTGCTTATTGAGCTCAGCAAGCTTTACTTCCGGCAGCTCAACCCAGAGAAGGAAGACAAAGAATCGTACCCGGCACCGTCGATCAATGGTGTTCACTATGCGCATCAGTGTACAAACTGCCTGACCGTTTACGATAAAAAATTCGGGGACCCAGCCTCAAACATACCGGCCGGGATAGCGTTCGAAGATCTTCCTGAATCTTATAAATGCCATGTGTGCGAAAGCCCGAAAAAATATTTCAAGCCGGTGAAAGAATACTAGAGACGCACAAGCACCTGCAGCGTCGAACGCGACGACTGCTCAAGGATGACACCTTTCATGGTGTGATACTTATTGAAGGTCTTTTCGTCGTAGTTCTTTACGGTGATAAGCGTCAGTCCGGAGTTGTAATAGACCTCGAAATGTTCATGGAGCTCGCGTATCAGCGCGCTCAGCTTGTCTTCCCTGAAATCAACGCAAAAAGAGAAGCTGATCGCCGAGTTTTGCATCACATTGATCCGTAGGTTGAGCTGTGCGAGCACATTGAAGATCGTGCGCATCTGGTCTTCGGTGACAAAGGTGTAATCTGTCACTTTGCAGGAAATCAAACATTGATTTTCCTTGAAGACGATCAGGGGAGGCAAATGATCCACCTTGCATTCATGGATCCGGGTACCGGGCAGCGAAGGGTCGTCAAAATTTTTTACAAATAGGGTGATGCCCTTGTTTGCAAGAGGTTTTATCGTTTTGGGGTGAATGACAGACGCGCCGTAATACGTCATTTCGGCGGCCTCGCGGAAGGGCAGCTCCGAAAATACGGTCGCAGCTTCGGGTACACGTTTCGGGTCTGCGTTCATTACGCCAGGCACGTCTTTCCAAATCGTGACAG
>DASPNN010000364.1:0-3244 GCA_035626495.1 Chryseosolibacter sp. | reverse complement strand
GCTGTTTTTGAAGTCGGGTTCGGGACCGGTCTCAATGCGTTTCTTGCGATGGAGTACGCGCGGCAGTCGCCTCATCGTTTCACGTATACGACTGTTGAGGCATTTCCCCTTGAGCGCAGTATCTGGTCGTTGTTGAACTATGCCTCGGACAGCGCGCACCGGACACAATTCCATGCGCTTCATGAATGTCCGTGGAATCAGCCTGTTCCGCTGATGGAGAACTTCGTATTGACCAAAGTCGGTGAATTAATTCAAAACGCATATCCAAAGCCGGGATCGGTCGACGTGATTTTCTTCGACGCTTTCGCGCCGGGCAAGCAACCTGAACTTTGGGAACCGGACGTGCTGGCCCGAATGGCAGAGGGGCTGCGCGCCGGGGGTGTATTTGTAACGTACTCGGCGAAGGGTCAGCTGAAACGCGATCTACGAGCGCTTAGCCTTGCCGTTGAAACGCTGCCGGGCCCACCCGGCAAAAAGGAAATGACACGGGCGGTTAAAATGTGAAACGTTGCCGAAGCAGCGGTTGTTCAGAAAATCCGGCGATTGTTTAAAATCTGAAAGTTCTTCGGCCAGCAACATTGAAAATTTTCACAAACGATTTCGGTTATTTTAGAAATTTTGAAATTCGCCAGAAGCGCAATCGTGTACGTTTTCTAATTTTCAATCAATTCTGATTCTTTTCTAAAAATTCTCCAAAAATTCTGAACGCTGCGAACGCCGCCGAATATTACCCCTGCCTGTTTTGTAATTTCAGAAATTAATTTGGTCCGCGAAGACCGAATGGACGCCACCTCAGAAGTATGAACAACGAAACAACCACGCGAAGTCTTTACACGCCCGAGCTTGAACACGATGCCTGTGGCATCGGGTTTATCGCCAACATCAATGGCACAAAATCCAATCACGTCCTGCGCGACGCTCTGTCCATGCTTGAAAATATGGAACACCGCGGCGGCAAAGGATGCAACGCGAAAACCGGTGACGGAGCCGGTATACTCATTCAGCTGCCCCACGATTTTTTGGCGGAGGAAGCTTCGCGTCTCGGGTATGAGCTGCCTTCACCGGGCAACTATGGTGTGGGAATGGTTTTCTTTCCCCGCGATAAGAAAGTTCTTAACGCCTGTCGTGAGACATTGAAGAAAAATATCGCAGCCCTGGGACTTGAACTGATCGGGTTTCGCGGCGTGCCGGTAGACCACTCAGTGCCCGGCCCGGGCGCGGCGGAAGTCGAACCGGTCATTGAACAGGTTTTCGTCAGGTCAAAAACCTCAGAACTAACGGCCGATGCGCTGGAGCGCAAACTGTTTGTGCTGAGAAACTTCACTTCTCATAAGATTGCCCGCGACGTGAAGGGAAGCAACAAAGAGTTCTACATCACGAGCTTCTCCACCAAGACAATTGTTTACAAAGGACAACTCCGTACCGAACAGTTGAGAAAGTATTTCTTTGATCTGCAGGATCCGCGCCTGCGTACAGCCATTGCCGTTGTACACTCGCGCTTTTCCACCAATACCTTTCCCAACTGGAAATTGGCTCAGCCATTCCGATACATCGCTCACAATGGCGAGATCAACACCATTCGCGGCAACGTGAACAAAATGAAATCCAAAGAAGCGATGTTCAAGTCATCCCTCTTCACGGATGAGGAGATCAAGATGTTGCTTCCCATAACAGTGGCCGACGGATCCGATTCGGCCAACCTTGATGCGATGGTCGAAATGCTGGTGCTTGCCGGCCGGCCGATACCACACGTTATGATGATGTTGGTGCCCGAAGCCTGGCAGGATAACAAGCTCATGGATCCGCACCGCAAAGCGTTCTACAAATATCACGCGTCAATGATGGAACCTTGGGATGGCCCCGCCGCCCTCGTGTTCACGGATGGTTTGCGCATCGGTGCCACGCTGGACCGGAACGGTCTCCGTCCGCTCCGCTATTACATCACACGCTCCGGGAGGATCGTCATGGCGTCTGAAGCCGGCGCGCTCCCTGTGGACCCGAAAGACATCCTCGAGAAGGGTCGCATTACGCCAGGGAAAATGATGCTGGTGGACGTCGACAACGGGAAAGTGCTCGATGACGAAAAAGTAAAACGCAGCGTCTACGAAGGAAAACCATACTACAATTGGATTATTCAAAACCGGTTGAAGCTCCGCCTGGAACCCGAACAGGAATGGGTCGAACACGACTTTGATGAAAAGTCGTTACCGCAACGTCAAAACGTTTACGGCTACACGAGCGAAGACATCAAGGCGATCATTACGCCGATGGCCTCGACCGGATACGAACCGATCGGTTCAATGGGCGACGACACGCCATTGGCGGTACTGTCCAAGGAAAGCCGGCATGTCTCAAATTATTTTAAACAACATTTTGCCCAGGTAAGCAATCCCCCCATCGACCCGATCCGCGAACGCCTGGTCATGTCGTTATTCACGCGCATCGGACGAAGTCTTAACGTATTGGAAGAGACTCCGCAGCATACGGCGCAGATCCATATCTCGCAACCAGTGCTGTTAAACTCCGATGTCGAGAAACTCAAACACCTGCCCGCGCACGGCTATGAGTACGCGATCATCCGGTGCGTGTTCCAGGCCGACGGTCAGCCTGGGCGCCTGGAGGAAAATCTCACAAGGATTTGTCAGGAAGCTGAAAAAGCAGTCCGCGCAGGTAAGAAAATTATCGTGCTGTCAGACAAAAAGGTGGGACCCGATTACGCGCCCATCCCTTCGCTGTTGTCCATCGGGGCGGTACATCACTATCTGGTCGAGCAACGCATCAGGACCCATGCAGGCCTGCTGGTCGAAGCAGGAGATGTATGGGAGGTCCATCATTTTGCAACCATCATCGGTTATGGAGCCAGCGCGATCAATCCGTATATGGCGCTCGAAACAATCCACTTCCTCAATAAGCAAGGACTGCTCGGAAAGCAAATGAGCGACGAGGACGCATGGCACAACTACCAAAAAGCAATAGGAAACGGGTTGTTGAAAGTCATGTCGAAGATGGGTATCAGCACCCTTCAGTCTTATCAGTCGGCGCAGATCTTCGAAGCACTCGGACTCGGTAGCGAGGTCATCGACAAATGCTTCCGTGGAACCATCAGCCGCATCGAGGGCTTGTCGTTCGACGACCTGGCGCAGGAGGTCCTTGTTCGTCACAAGACCGGATACAAACAGGAAGGAGCATCCTTGCCAGTGGGTGGCGTCTATCAATGGAAGCGGAGGGGTGAGAAACACCTCTT
>DASPNN010000363.1:0-5052 GCA_035626495.1 Chryseosolibacter sp. | reverse complement strand
CGGGTTCGGAAACATACAGCGCTGTCCGAGCAGAGTCGCCCGACATTTGCAAAAGATGCCACCCCGCGTTTGCAGGCCAGATGGTTGTGCGCCAAAGTTCATCGAAAACGACGTGTTCGCTTAATGGAATGGCGGTAGTGTCGTAAAGAAGTTTTGGAAGTAGCGACGGCGCAATGATTTCCAACGGCAACGGATCAAATGGAAAATACGGAAACGGTTCTTCCGGTGTGATGCTGTTATGAGCTGCTCTGGTGCGTGCGTTCTTGAAAATGATCGTGTTCCACAAATCACGGTAGCTGACTGAGTCGCCTTCCAGTGTAAGCTTAAACGTCTCCTGGAGGATGCTGAAGCCGCCCTTGCCAAAACCACGGTACCGGTATCCGGCCAGGATGCGATCCCGGGTGGCAATCGTGGGTACGATGCGGTTGGCGTTCTTTATCTTCACGGGCCACGTCGGTATCACGATTTGACGCGACATGTTAATCCGTGCGGAGTCTGCGGATGATTTCTCGAACATCGCGCCGGTAATTTCGCGGACTCGCCCTTCATTCGCTGGAAACGCGCTGGAAAGTACAAGGACACCAAGACCATCTTCGATGCTGGCGAGTATATCATCGAACTCCCTGGCTGGGGTATTTACCAACGCGTCGGAGTCGATGATGAGCAAATCGAAATCATCGAGTGTTTCCCTCGTTATCCGGCTAACGCGTATAGTGGCGGCGTTGAAATATTCATACCGGAAGGTATTTCGTGAAACCATCGACCGCCCGACAACGCTATGACTTGCGCGCAAATGGTCCTTCAGGTACCGGGCTTCAAACGTCGGGAACGACTGAATGAGCAGAATTCTGAGAACCGGTGTCGCTACCGCGCTGACGGGCAGGAACTCTGTTTGCTTGCCGATCCTGAGGGAATAAAGAAAATGACCGGCGGTTTTCGGCTTGATCGTGAGCTCAAAGGGACGCAGGCCGCGACCTGTTAAAGTGACCGAGTCTTCCGGCCCTCCGGGTCCCTCGATAACAATCTTTATGCTGTCTCTCCCCGTATTGTGAAATGTGCCGGAAAGGATGGTAGGCGTTTGCGCGTAAATAATCTTTGGCACGTGCAAGGATATGATTCCGTGCGGCAAAATCGAGGGAAAGTATCGGAAAGAGTTTTTACCCATCAGGTCGCGCCACCCTGGTGACAGTCCTTCGCCGAGGACAGATCCGACCCGCGGTGCCGCATCTGTCATGCTATCCTGCGACGACGGTTGTTGCATTGACAAGTCGATGACCTCTGCGCCGGGGTGAGCCTCTAAAAGGCTGTCAAGCGTGCCCTTGTCGTAATTCCGGGTGAGAAGAAACGTGGGATCCGACTGACCCTGCAGCTGCGGTCGCAATAACAATCCCAGGATTGCGACTGTCATGATCGTCACAGCGACGACTCGGAAGGTCCGAAGCCCGGCAGTCTTTTTCAATTCCACCCACAGCATGAAACTGAAGAGCGCGGCCACAATGGCACAGACGATCCATAATGGCAACACGGGCATCAGCCGGATCATTGGGTCACTCATTGTTCAGATCCTTCAGGTGTTTGATGAATAACCGGTCAAGCTGCGTGTCCGGGCGCAGGGCTCCCTGAGCGGCGTGATCGTCTGCAAGCGAGCGGTAAATAATTTGTCTGATTTCCAGGAGGGCAGGTAAAAGTTCTTTAGGTGGGATCCGGTCTTCGGCCATGTTTCGAAGCAGGGACAGAGCCGGCAGCATTTCACCGGGGTTTTCAATGGCAATGGGAACGAGTTCCTGCCCCGCGCGTTCAAGCACCAACTTCTCTGCTGAACTCAGGACGATAACTTTTGAAGAAATTTTATTTTCGAGAATGGCAACAGCTTCTTTGATCCAGCGGTTCCGTTCAGCGTTTGCCCTGTTCATCATTTGCGTGGACGACTTAACTTCATTCAGGTCTGCGGTGAGACGTTTCTCTTCCTTGATGGGCGGGGGATCAAAGCCTGTCCTATGGACATAGATGCGGGAATCGTTGCTCACTTCCTTGAGCAGCTTAAGTGCTTTGTACTGGTAGGGCAGCGATTTTTCGGGTTGGTAGAGCCGCAGATATAATTCCGCATCCCACATTTGCGCCAGGGCCGCTTTCAGCTTTGTGCGAACTGACTGTAGAAAGAATGTGGCTTCTTCGGAGTCATCATGGGCGTGTACGAATTCCTTCAACGGATCCTTTGCTTCATTGCCTTCCGGGTCTTCTTCGTGCTGATGATTTTCCGGTTGTCCCTCCACGAGGCTGTGATCATTGTCTTTGTCGTGTGCATGACCGAATTCCTCTTCGACGGGTTTGGCATCTTCGGAGTCTTCGCCCGCCGGTTCAGGCTCGTGACCTGAGGCGGCCAGTTCCGACTCAAACTCCTCGCCCAGGAACTCACCGTATTTCAGGCGAAGGACCTTTTGGTCATAACCAAGTTCATTGCTCGTGAAATTGAAATTGTTCCGCGAAATGCGTTTCCGGTTGCGGAGCAGTTTCTCCGTATCGATGATGATTTGCCGCTGGCTGCGAAAATATTCAGGCATGAGGTCGACACCGAGTCCAGCGTCTGCCACCGTCTCCCGGGAGGCAGTATCGGTGAGGGAAATGAAATAGGTTTCGGTGCGGCCGCGTTGACGGATGGGTGATTTGCTGTCCGTCACTTCACCATAAAAGTATAATTCGTCGCCCGCCTGAAGGCCGAGCTGCCTGACGTCGATGACGCGGTGCGCGAAGACCTTTTTGCCGGCGATCCTCGAGGGTTTTGTAAAATAGATTTTCTCCTCGCGAAACTTGACCGATTCCCCACTACCTTTCGCAACGGTGGCAATAATGTACGAGTCGGTAACCGAATGATCGTCCGAGAGCGTGGCCCTGATTTCGACGGGCTGTTCATGCCCGGGGGTCAGTTCCTGGATTTGAGGTAGATCCTCAAAAGTAATATGTGGTTCCTGATCCAACGCGACATCAATGCGGAAAAAGTCTGATGAAAATGACCGGCCATTTGTATCGCGCCAATTTACCTGGTAAACCGCAGCGACGGTTATTTTTTTTGTTGCGAGAAAAATACCGTTTTGGGCTGTGCAGACGATGGTGTCATTGCCGGAAAACGAGACGAAAGCTTCCTGGATAGGGTTATTGAACTGCATTTGCCACGTCACCATGCTTCCTTCCGGGACTTTGATTCCCGGGTCGTCGACCGTGTATTGTTTCAACTGCGTATAGGCCGGGGGTGTGATGCGAAGGGTCAGAGTCTTCATAGCGGCGGGAATCGCCGGCGTTTTCTCCGCGGGTGCGGCAATCTCCGGAGACGGTATTGGGTCGCGCTCTTCACGAAAGTTGAGAGAAGACAGAAACACAGAGATCGCGACAGATCCCGCGAAGACGCCGATTGCGCGGCCGAGGTGATGTGGGACCCGTATTTCCGGAAATATTTTTTGCAGTTGAACGCGCGTTTTCTCCAGCTGGATTTGTTCAAGGGTGGTCAGCGTTGACATCTCTCTGACGAGCAAATCCGCACTTTCCTGAAGCTGAGGATAGCGCGCATTCAGGTATCGGGTAACGTCGGCGTCAGAGTATCGCGTCATCCGGAAAAAGACAGCCAACCCGCCGGTCGCCGCGACAAAAAGCAGAAGCGCTGGTAACACCGCTTGCGATCCAGCCACGAGGCGCGATACGCCGAGGAACACGATCGTCACAGATGACGACCAAAGCACTATCTCGAGCCACCGGTATGCTAGGTACCGGCGCTTAAGCTTTTGCAGAGCATGCATGGTCTCAGCAGAGGTCACTGGTTTCTTTTTAATGAAACAAATCTTTCAGCCACTAACAATAGTAACAAAAGGATAGCCGGAATCAGTCCGGCTTGAGGGCTGTTAGGCGGGCGCTTTTTTTTTCCGTGCCGGGTCGGCGCTTCGGCGGCAAAAGCAGCTTCGTTTGGAATTGGCCGTCGATCGATGAACTCCGCCTTTGGCAGGAATTCGCCGATAATTTTTGCGAGCGCGAGTGTAAGCCGTTCCTGCAGCGAATTCTCTTGAGTCAAATGTTGAGTGATCACCCATTTAACACTGTGCTCGACACGGCATGGCAGATTTGTCGTGTCGGCCACTGCGATGAGCGGAAGGGCCGGACCGCCACAAGGTCGTAACGCGATGATGTTCGCATGCCGAAATGGAACCTGCGAGACGGAGAGCCAGATCACAAGATGCGCATCCGGACGCAGGGGCTCATGGGTGTCCAGTATTTTGCAGGTCACTTGATCCGGTACGACCCCATCGACAGCATGAACGGCCGCGCGCACCACATCCAGATCGTAAGAGAATTTACCATCGTGGTAAATGAGAACATTTACGGAAATCCGATTTCGCGTAAAAGCGTTGCCAGCCAAATTCTCCCTCCCGGCTTTTAGAGCAGTGACGAACGAAGTGCCTTCCATGGACGTGGTCATTTTACGAACAAGCATAGAGTCACCCGGGAGAAGAACATTTTCCACGGGGACGGTATGTGCCGCGAATTCCGCTTGCAACCACCGAACTTTTTTGGGCAGGGGCGCCGCCTGGCCTTTAAAGAGCGTTGCATGATTATAACTGATCACGACCACCCCGCTCAGCTGTTCATCCGGCAGCTTGTCAATCAGCTCACGGTAATGCGTGGAGATTGCGACATTAGTACTGTCTTTGATGGCAGGGAAGCCGTCTGCGAGCCAATGCCCTTCATAGCCATCCCGGACGAGACTGTCGATGATGCCAGCGTAACGGGAATCTTTTTCAACTCCTTTTTCAAGGAGCAACCACCGGTTGCCCCGGACGGCGTTCAGGTTGATTTCAAAACCTGAAAAGATCAGCACGAGCACGACGATGATGCCCATTCGGAGCAATAACAGCAGTAGTTCATTGAGCCGGATGCTCCTGAACTGCGCGGTATCGGAATCCGTCAGGTGGCGAAGGCTCCCGATGTAAACGGTGCGACCCTCTTTGCGGCTGAGCAGGTGAATTGCGATGGGAAGCATCAACGCAGTCAGGCTCCATAGCCATGAAG
>DASPNN010000362.1:0-9793 GCA_035626495.1 Chryseosolibacter sp. | reverse complement strand
GAAGTGTCAAAGAATGGCAGCTTTACCGATTTCCTGCCCGGCTACCGTAATTTTTCTGTGTCCGGTACCGTTGCGACGGTCACCGGGGCTACAGGAAACACGACCTATTTCTGCAGGGTGCGGGCTTACAACAGCTCTGGTCTGTCGCAGTATTCGTCTGTCGTCGATGTGCTGACAACGCCGGCGGCTACTACATGCCTGGATGTCGCGTCGGTCACAACAGGGTCTTTTGTCGCTCAATGGCAATCGGGCCAAACGGACCAATACGTTCTTGACGTGTCGCAGACAAACACGTTTACTTCCTTTATTATTCAGAATAAGGCTATATACAACGCGGTGACTCACCAGGTTAGTAACCTTTCACCGAATACCAATTACTTCTATCGTGTGCGCGTCGTCAACGATGCCGGCGAGTCGGCGCATTCTAATACTGAAAGCACTGTTACCCTGCCCGTTGCGGTCGCGGCATTGCCAGCTTCGGCGATTGGCGAAAGCACAATCACGGCCAACTGGGAGACATCCCCGACGAATGCCTACCTGATTGATCTGTCAACTTCCCCGACCTTCACGACTTTCGTTGTCAGAAATCTTGCCATCACGAACGCAACCCGCCATGCTTTCACCGGGCTCCTGTCCACGACAGCATATTATTACAGGGTTCGTGCGATGAATGCGTCCGGCTCGTCTGTGGATTCAAATGTTATTAAGGCTACAACGTTGCCCGGAACGCCAGTCAATTTGAAGGCCGTCGACATTGGTCCGTTTTCTTTTAATGCCACCTGGAGTCCAGTGCCCAGGGTAACTGAATACAGGCTGGATGTTGCTACCGACCTTTCATTTTCAGACAGGCTGCCCCGGTACACCGACCGCCCGGTAACCGATGTCGCCTTGCCGATCACGGACCTTAGTCCGAAGTCACGGTATTATTTCCGGGTAAAGGCTATCGGCAGCGGAGGGGCATCTGCATACTCCGCAACCGTTACGGTGACAACCCTTCAGCAGTTTACTGGGCAAAATGATAACAGCATTGTTACAAACAAAATCACGGTCAGCGGTGTGAAAATTTTATCCGCCGTTGATCAGTTAAAATGGGATCGTCGTATCCAAACCGTAAAATACTTTGACGGGTTGGGCCGGCTGACGCAAGCGGTGGACTCATGGTTTGCTCCGGATAAAACCGATCTTTTGACGCCGGCCTACTACGACCGATTTGGACGGGAGTGTCGCCAGTATTTGCCTGTAACCTGGAATTCAGGAGGATGGCGCAAGCCTGACCTGCTTGATGCCAATGGCAACTTCGGTGGAGTTCTCGCTAATTATTACAACGACCCTTCCGACAAAATCCCCGACGATTCGCGTCCATTCTCTGAAATGATAGTCGAGGATTCACCCTTGAACCGCACAGTAGCAAAGTACGGTCCTGGTAACAACTGGTACGTCAATGCAAAAAAAATGAGCTTTGAAAAACTCAGCAATTCCACGGACCGCGAAAAAGTGATTGCCTGGGAAATAAACAATTTGGGACAGCCAATAAGAAGTACCATCAACAACGACTGCATAACAGGTGGCTATTACCAGGCAGGCCAATTGTTGGTCACATCCGTGAAGGATGAAGACGGTCGGGAAACACGTGAATACACAACGAAGGATGGATTGTTGATATTGAAAAAAGTACAGGCTGTAGAGAATCCCATACTCGACAGCGCACGACACTGGGCTCAAACTGTCTATATCTACAATAGCGTCGGTCTATTGGTCTATGTATTTCAACCGGAATTGTCGCGCGCCGTGGTTCAATACAACGCGAACCCGACCGGAGATCAGTTGAATCAATTCGCATTCCAGTATCGATATGACTACCGCCGTCGCATGATTGAGAAAAGAATCCCGGGCAGCGACTGGGTTTATTACGTATACGATAAGCGAAACCGTCTGGTGCTCACGCAGGATGGAAACCAGCGCCGCGCAGCTGCGCCGGCGTGGACGTTTACAAAGTATGATGCGCTTGGCCGTCCGGTGATGACTGGCAGATTCAATCATCCGGGGTCAAGACCAGCAGTTCAACAATTGATTGATGATTATTACACCAATTTGTCCAGCGGGACAGGAAATTTTGAAACTTATATTGGCACTTCGGGTAGCCAGATCGCGGGATATGACAATAGGTCTTTTCCGATCCTGACAGATGAGGCCGATGTTTATAGCGTGACTTATTACGATAAATATGACGCCTTTTTCGCTCCGTCAACGCATGGTTATAAAAGCGATGATATAACCGGCTTGCCCCAGACCTGCCAGAAAGATGTGCGCGGACATCCCACTGCCGTGCTGGTAAGGAACCTGGACACCAATGGATGGTTCCGCACCGTGACATTTTATGATAATAAGTACAGACCCGTTCAAATTATTGCCGACCATCAGAAGGGCACGCTTAGAAATAGTAACGTCTTGGACTTCACAGGTAATCTACTTGTGCGGAAAAAGACATATGTGGTGAACAATGTCACGACGACGATCCGTGAAACATTTGCCTATGACCACATCGGACGTATTTTAAGCGCCAAACATTCGATAAATGGAAGCGCCGACGTCGTCCTGTTTGCAAACGAATACAATGAGACGGGGGATGTGGTCGACAAAAATCTTCATAGCACAGACAATGGTCAGTCGTTTCACCAGTCGGTGGACTTCGCTTACAACATCCGTGGCTGGCTGACGAAAATAAACGGCGACATTGACGTGATCCAACCAGGTGATACGCGGTTTGATTACTTTGGAATAGAGCTTGGGTATGACCAGATTCCGGCAGGTCTGCAAGGGACCCGCGCATTCAATGGCAACATTTCTTCAATGATCTGGAGCAGAGGTGGGGGCACCAGTGTTCCAAAGCAGTCATACATTTACACGTACGATGCGATGAACCGTTTGCTTAGGGCAGATCATGCCGACTTCGATGTGACATTATGGAAGACCGGCGCGAATGCATACAGGGAAATGTTGTCATACGACCTCAATGGTAATATTAAATCCCTCAATCGAAAGGGATCTGCGGGCATTGATATGGACGATTTGCGGTACTCGTATACGGGCAACCAACTGTCTGACATTACCGAACAGGCTGATCCAATGCGAGGGTTTGTCAACGGAAATGGCACAGGCACGGACGACTACAGCTATGATTCAAATGGGAATTTGTGGAAAGACCGCAACAAGGGCCTGCTGTCAAACGGAGACATCCGCTACAATTTTTTGAATCTTGTTGATGAGGTCATCCAAGGTACGGAGAAACTCAGGTATATTTACGACGCTACCGGCAAAAAGCTGGCGCAGGAAGTCTACGCTGGCGCCACATTGGTCAAGCGCACAGACTACATTGGCGATCTGGTCTACGAGGGTACGTCCGCACCTGTTTTGAAATTCATACAGCATGCGGAAGGACGGGTGCTTCCGAACGGATACGGATGGGAGTATCAATATCATCTGAAAGACCACCTGGGCAGTGTACGGGTGACATTTACCTCGAAAGCTCCCGTAACGGCGACTTATAGCGCAAATTTTGAAACTGGAACGTCAGGGAGCGGACAGAGTACTTTTTCAAATTATTCCAGCGTTGTGTACGATCTGATGGATCATACCGATGGTGGAAGCGTGTACCAGCGGGTGCAGGCGCTCAACGGTGGAGCTAATGGAAGGGTAGGGCTTGCTAAATCCATTTCGGTTATGCCTGGAGACGAGATCACTTTCAGCGCATTTGCAAAGTATATGAATCTTTCCCCCAATACAAATCAGACGTCGTTTCTGACGGCATTGGCATCTGCGTTCGGAGTTTCATCAGCTTCTACCGGCGAGCAACTGAGGCTGTACAATGGTTTGAGCCATTTTGCCGGGTCTGTTCCGCAAGGCAACCGTCCTAATGATGACGACTCGCAACCGAAAGCGTTCATAACAGTGTTGCTTTTTGATAAAGACTATAAGTTGATGGATGCGGCCTGGGATCAGGTTACGACAGCCGCGGCCCAGACTAATCCCTACGTGAAGCAGCCGCATGAGCTTTTGGCTGTGACGTGCAAGGCAAAGGAAGCCGGCTATGCGTATGTGTTCTTAAGTAACGAGCATCCAACGTACGTGGACGTTTATTTCGACGATCTGATATTGAAGCATAGTCCTTCGCAGATCGTCAGCTTAAGTGACTATTATCCGTTCGGTCTCGCCTTTAACTCGTACTCTAGGGAGAACTCTGTTGAGCAGAAATATTTATATAACGGTAAGGAACTTCAAGACGAACTGAGTCTTGGGTTGTATGATTATCAAGCGAGACAATATGATCCAGCGATCGGAAGATTTAGATCAGTTGACCCGGCTGCGGATGTGGTGAGACGATGGTCTACATACTCATATGCAGCGGATAACCCAATTAGATTTATCGATCCTGACGGAATGTTGTTCACTGACTTCATTGATGAGAATGGAAACAAGACGCACGTGGAAGATGGATCGAACGCAGTATTCGAGGTTAAGAAGACAGATGGCCTTGACCAGAGAAAGCATTATGAGTTTAAGGAATTTGATGAGTCACAGGGAGGAAAAAATGAAGTCAATGTGACGACCGTCATTCAAGAGCAACAAAAGTATAATCTGAACAATGAAGCGTTGCAACAAAAAGATGATGGTACCACATATTGCAATTATGCAACTCAAAATATTATGGATGCCGTTGGATCAGCTACAGGGCAAAACGTTACCATTACAGGTCGGGGAAATGACATGGCGGACAAGTTGGTAACTGACGAAAGATATGAAGCCGTAGATCAAAGCACAGCTGAAAGAATAGCTCAAAACGGAGGATTGGCGGTTATGGCTTTTAGAAATTACGAAGCAAGAAAAGATGGAAGTGTTAGATCAGGGCATCTCGCGACATTTTCTGTAGGAGAAAATATTGAAAAAGGTAAAGCTGTGAATATTGGTACGGCTGCCTATACTGGTTTTCAACCAGAAGCCAGCAGCTTCTTTAAGAAAAAGGATTTTGAAACGGTTAAGTTTTACGTGTTAAGAGGAAATGCAAATGAAGTTTGTAAGTAGATATAAATTTTTGCTCATTATCATCGCATTTGAGTGTTGTGGTCAGACATCTTCAACACCTTCATCTCGGGATAATATTGCGTTCGATATCGTTGGTGTTTGGCAAGCAGAAAAATACGATGAAGGGTCTGGTTGGCCAGATACATATCAATTTTTTTCTGACAGAACATTCGTATTCAATTTTAGTCAGTATGATGGATCCAAACGAATATTGAGAATCAAGGGGACTTACAAAATTGAAAAAGGGACATTGTTATTGATGATAGAGAATACGGTTGAAGCCGTTGGAGGCTATTTGACGAGGAGCACCCTTACATCACTTTCTGATAGTTGGGAATTAACAGATTATGAAATCCAGACTGTGAAGCAAAATAATCCGGAGCCTGAGACAGTTAAGCTGAAAACATGTGAAGGGTCGTACCCGAAAGAGTGTTTGCTTTTAGATGCCCGGAAATATTTTAGAATGGATAAAGATCCTTCGAAATACAATTAAGAAGTATCGTAAACTACTTCACATCAGAAAGGACGTTCGAGAGGGCGTCCTTTAGTTTTTCTTGCCGATGAATGCATCGAGTACAGCGTAAAAAGCGAACTTATCTTTTTTGTCTGGCCCTTCAATGAAGGCGATTTTTTCGGCAAGTGATTTATCGAACGAGTTTACATCTTTTAGAATCTGGTCAGCCTGGAACAGACTGCAACCGGCGGCACACTGCCGGTTGATGCTGCGCGAAGGCACACATTTTTACAGCTGCATGAAAATAATATCTTACTATGTCACCACAGGATCGGTTTAAGACCATACTTGTCATCGTCACCGGCTTGCTGGCTTTTTCTCTATGGCTCGATATCCCGCTCCTTGCACAGCTGGCACTGATCCTGGGCCTTGCCTCGGTGTTCATACCCCTCGCGGCAAAAGCAATCGAATGGCTGTGGTTGAAACTGGCCATGATGCTCGGTTGGACGAACTCGAAAATCCTGTTGAGCGTCATCTACTTTGGTTTTCTCATGCCCATCGCGATCGTCTCACGCTTTTTCACAAAGGATCCCCTGTCCATCAAGGCGAAAAATACTTCGAGTCTGTTCATTGACCGGAACCATTCTTATCAAAAAGACGATCTTAGTAATATCTGGTGATGTGTTCGGCGCGCGGCGCAGGCAAAAATTCGCTGAAGAAAGTATTACAAGGTTTTGGGAATTATGTCTCACGCTCTTAATATTGCACCTCCAATTTAAAGTCTGACTGGAAAGGTCTTCAGACCTTCCAGAACGATATTCCTCCTTAGCTCAGCTGGTTAGAGCACCTGACTGTTAATCAGGGGGTCCTAGGTTCAAGCCCTAGAGGAGGAGCTTCAAAAACCATTCGTAGATGCGAATGGTTTTTTTTGTTTTATCCCAGTGCTCATTTTCGCGACAATTGCTCCGACACTTCCTTCCAAATAAGTCATAATGTCCTAATTCATCACACACTTTGTGAAAAATGATGCCATAATGGCCTGAATCTAACTTCGGCACATTTTTGCGGGATGGAGTTGGCAAAACAAAAAATACAAAACTATGAGCCTCATTCGTTATAAGACCAGCAATGACTTCGTTCCGGTCGGATTTGGAACACTGATTGACCGATTTTTCAACGAGAACCTGTCCCGCTCTGGCGGTGCCGCATATTCGTTCGTACCGAAAGTGGACATCTTTGAAAATGAAAAAGCATTTGAAATCCACGTAGCTGTACCCGGTATGAAGAAAGACGATTTCACCATCGACTTGAACGAAGACCGGCTGACCGTCAGCGGCGAGCGGAAGTTCACCAAAGAGCAAAAAGAGGAAAACTTCCAGCGTATCGAAACACAATATGGAGCTTTTAGCCGCTCATTTGTTCTGCCGGAAACGATCAACACCGAAGCGATTAGTGCGAAATATGAGAATGGCATCCTTGAAGTTGTGCTGCCGAAAGACGAGAAGAAAACAGTAAAAACGACAATTAAGGTGAATTAAGATTTTCAGGTTAGGGTTTAGGGTAAAGCGCCCCGGCATTATGTCGGTGCGCTTTTTTTATAATATACGTTGGATCATTTATTTGAAATATCCGTTAACTTACTGATATAACAGCATTATGAGGCGCTCGCTTACTCTGATTTTATTGGCCGTTGTGATTGCTTGCATCGGCGGTGTCGTAGGTGCAATTTTCACGATTCGAATCCTGAACGAGGAAAACGGGGCCTACAATTCAATTGACGGGCGTCAGCAACTTGTCCTGGCGGCAAATAAAGTCGATACGACGTTCCGCGTTCCGAAGGGGCTTGACTTCCTCGCTGCGGCCCGGCAGGTAACAGCTGGGGTCGTCCATATTCGCACCGCTTATGGCGCCGGCGACTTCAGCCTCAACCCCTTACAAAGTTACGAACAACCTGTGCATTCTTCCGGCTCGGGAGTGATCATTTCAGACGACGGATATATTGCGACGAATAATCATGTGATCGAAGATGCCACCAATATCGAGGTGGTCATGAATAACAACCAAAGATACTATGCAAAGGTCGTCGGCGCAGATCCGAGCACAGACCTGGCGTTGCTGAAAATCAAGGCCAAAGATCTTCCATTCGTTCGGTATGGCAACTCGGATAATGTGATGCCGGGTGAATGGGTGCTTGCCGTCGGCAACCCTTTTGATCTTAATTCAACTGTAACAGCCGGAATCGTCAGCGCGAAGGCGCGCAATATTGGAATTCTTCGCGACCGGAATAGTTATCAGGTGGAAGCGTTTATTCAAACAGATGCGGCCGTTAATCCGGGGAATTCCGGCGGAGCGCTGGTGAACCTGAAAGGTGAACTGATCGGCATCAACACCGCGATCGCAACTTCTACCGGCAGCTACCAAGGTTACTCATTTGCGATTCCCGTGAGCCTTGTCAGGAAAGTCATGGATGATTTGCTCGAGTTCGGGAAGGTACAGAGAGGGTTACTCGGAATCGAGATTGCAGATGTGAACGCGCTCATCGCAGAAAGCTTCGGCCTGCCGGTAAACCAGGGCGTGCTCGTCAATCAGGTGCGCGAAGGCAGCGCTGCAAAAGAATCCGGGATCATTGCCGGTGACGTCATCGTAGGAATTAATGGCCAGGTGGTCAATTCTGTTTCCGAATTGCAGGAATGGGTAGCGCGAAACCGTCCGGGCGAGGAAATTTCGGTGACATTTATCCGCAATGGCGAAAAGCATGAAGTTAGCGCCATCCTGAAAAATACCGACGGTAAACGATCCCTGGAAAAAAGAGAAATCAACTACTCGATTAGCGGAGCCGAATTCGAAGATGTCCCTTACCGCGAGCTTGCCAAGCTGATGTTAGAAGGTGGTGTTCGGATCACTTCTGTCGTCGAGGGCAAGTGGAAAAAAGGCGGCATCAAAGAAAACTTTATCATCGCCTACATCGATAAAGTTCCGGTCGAAAACGTAGAAGACCTCAACAGGATCCTCGAATACAAAAAAGGCGGCATCCTTGTCGAGGGTGTTTATAGCAGTGGACAAAAAGGAACCTACGGGGTAGACTGGTAAACACGACACCCGTCTTCCGACTATCATTTCGAAAGACTTATCTTGCGAAATGATCAAAAAGCTCCTGCGTTTCTTTCTCATCTTCCTCCTTTCTTTGGTGGTCATCGTGCTTGTCTTTGTCGCTGTGTCAGTCGCACCTGTCGACCGTACTCCGGCTGATCAACAGGACTTTTATGCGAAAATGATGGCTCGACTGGATTCAATTCCGGAAACCGGCATCACGGAAAGCAACGAAGGCTTTTACGTCGGTTACGCGAAATCAAGGCTGACTCCCTCTTATAGAACATCAACGGCGGGTTATTCGAAGAGAAAAGGGAAACTGTACTCTGCCATCCATGACTCGGTATTTGTTCGCACGATCGTAATTGCCAGCGGCGAAACGAAAGTCGCGCTCGTTTCGGCAGATCTTTTAATTATCCCACCAACGGTGACAGCCATCTTGAATGATAGACTTGGCGAAGTTGGTTTTTCTCTTGACAACACGTATCTCGGAGCGACTCATTCACACAACAGCATCGGAAACTGGGGTGAAGGTGCAGCCCGGTTTATTTACGGTGCACACGACGACTCCGTCGTCACGTTCATAGCGCAATCTGTTATTAATAGTATACGAGAAGCGGCCTCGACGTTGCAGCCGGCACAGTTGTTATCCGGCGCCATTCCTATCCCGCACGCGGTCGATAACCGGGTAGTAAAATCCGGGGCGGAGGATCCCTACTTACGCGTCCTGGAGATTCGCCGCGCTGACAGCTCACGACTTGTCCTCGCCAGTTTTACAGCCCATGCGACTTGTTTGTATGCACGCGACCTTGAATTGTCGCGGGATTACCCCGGCAAGCTCGTCGATCTGCTTGAGCAACGGAGCTACGATTTTGCGATGTTCATGGCAGGGGCGGTTGGAAGCCACAAGCCGGCTGCTCCGCGCTCTGGGTGGGATTGTGTCGACTGGATGGCGACTACGGTCACCGACACGTTCCTGCGTCACAGGGACACGCTTCGGCAGTTAGACAATTCGTCGTTGCGCATGGAGCGTGTTCCATTGCTTTTACCCGAGCCACAAGTAAAGATCTTTGCCGATTGGAAGGTGCGCCCCTGGTTGTTTCGCACTGCAATGGGAGAGTACCCGGCTTACCTTACAGCCCTGAGGATAGGTGACGTGGTGATGCTCGG
>DASPNN010000361.1:0-8018 GCA_035626495.1 Chryseosolibacter sp. | reverse complement strand
GACAGGTTCAGTCTGAAATCAAAATCTTTGTCCGTCTCCTTTAGGCCAAAGAACGATTCCTTAGCGTTATACTTGAAACCGTCGCGGAGCCGACGCAACGTTGCAAGCGCCTCATGTTCGTTGAATGTTTCGAAGGACTATCATGCCCAAGGCTAAATCATTACGCGACGTTTTTATTTGAGCCCATTTATGAAATCTTCAAAAGATTTCGCGATTGGGGTCAACGCCTTCGAAAGCTCCTCATCCATGCGGCAGAAATATACATAACCAAAATCCTGGCTTTGAACAGAAATGACATATTGCCAACCTCCCGAGTCATCAGCAAACGCTAAATATTTATTTTCAAAGAAACCATTCAAGTCATTATAGACTTTTTGTACGGATAGCTCGAATGTTGGGTCAAAGGGATAAAAGTGGTGGATTTCATAACTTTTACTTTCGGTGGTAAAAACGCTTTCTCGAACGGTGTATGGATTTTGCTCAAGCAGGAATGTTTTATAAGGCAGCGGGAGCCTTACGCCATTTTCCTTCTCGAAAATTGCTAGTGCATCCGGCGTCGGACTCTCCTGCCTTCGGGTAATTTGAAGTTGCTTCATGATCAGTTGCTGTAGGTAGTTCCTTTATAGTTCTCATATTGCTTTACGGAGCCAGTATGTGGAGTTGTACCCACGTGATCGGTTGTCTTTACCAATTGCATTGTTGCTTCTCCTGTCTCCGGATCGAAGTCATCCAAGTGGTGCCACGTATAATTCGTGGGCGCTGTCGTTCCGGGCAGGTTAGCTGCCTGGTTCGCTCTATGGAAGTCGCCGTCATCCCCTTGACGCTTTCCAGACAGCTTAATTTTGACAATATTTTTTTCATTTCCAACGGTGGGATAAAGAGAGGCTGGCTTGTTTGAAAAATCAGGAGCCAAGCCATTCTCGCTCACGGGCGGCTTGCCGGCCTGGCCGGCTTGATTGTAACCGTTTGTATACTTAAATGATTTGATCTCACCCGTCACAGTTTTCTCCACTGTTACAACCGTTCTTACACTACTCGTGCTTTGCGTGACCGTAACGAGCCGGCCTTGGGCATCCTCGAAAGTTCTTTCAATTGTTTTTCCATTGAGGTTTGTTAACAAATCGTCTACAGCTTTTGGCGGAATGTTATCACCCTGCTTCGCGATCCACTCCAATGTCTTCGTATCCTTTCTAAGGACTTCTGACGTGGCGTTCCCGGATCTCAGCAATTTTTTCCATGCGGAGGCCAGCTCTGGATTGTCGCCTATTGCCTTCAACAATTCAGGCTGCGCCACCACATCATCAGTAAGTTTGCCTACATCGCTTGGATCTATCTTAGTCAGAATCTCGGGCGCAAACTCGAGTGTTTGTGTACCGCCCGTGGTTGAGATCCTCGCCACCTCGACCGCGTCGTCGCCGCGTCTTGCAAAAATTATCAGACCGTCGCCAGTTCTGGTGGTATAGCAAAGCTTGCTGTCGTGCATTTGGGTGGCGAAGTTTTTGAATCGGTCCGAAAGCGAACCGATGACGTCGGATGTAGTGCGCACGCCTGTCGCACTATTTGCGAGTTGTTTTGCACCGTCCAAAGACTGAAGGTACCTGAGCTTTTCTGTACCGCTCAGGTTGTCAAACTTCGCCGGGTTTGCAGCTGCATAATCGAGGATATTATCCGACTTGGTTGCAAAGTCGTCCAATACGGCCGTGCTCATGCCTTTGATCAGATTGATGCCACCGGCGCCTAATTCAACGACCGTGATGATGGTCCGCATGTTCTTTATCACTTGCGGATCGACATTATGTGGCGGCCCGAGGAGGGTTGTTTCATAGGTATCCAAGGCGATGTTCAGGCTAGTCGCGCCGACCTCAACCAGCCCGAGAAAGAAGACAACGCCACGCGTGCCAACCAAAAAGTACCCACCCACCAGCAAGCTTCCTACATTGACACCGGTTTTGACATTGTACTTCGATTCTTCGTTGACCGCTTCATCGACGTCAAATGCAAGGTTAATTGCCGGAAGGATGGCAGGTTGCCCGCCTGTGGCATTATAAAGGTTTGATCCGGGCGCCGGGTCGACATATACCGCATCCTCGAGCGGATTGTCATAAGTAATCGTTCGTTGCGGCTTATTCGTCGGCCACCACAGACCAGGACCCTCAATCCCGGGACTAAATCGCTCTTCGCGTACCGTGAGGGTCAACTTGCCATCGGGTTTCAATTCCATTGAGTACACTTCGCGCGTATCAGGCCCCGTCGTCTTGTAACGGCCAGTCCACCCGTCAAAGTTTATCTGCTCGGCGCGGGAATTAGACGGCCTTGGATCGGGGGTGTCGTCAATTTTCGCCAGGAACTGTGAAGTGAAAACATTGATCAGCCGATGGTAGTTGTTGTCTTGAATGTACGGGTTGTAGTCACTGAACTTTTCGATAACAGTCCATAATAGATTCTTTTGGTCATCGGCCGGTTCCTCTGGATTCACAATTGTGTTCAAAAGCTTTTCCTGAAGCGCCCCGATGTGTTCGGGTTTAGTACCTTCAATGACGCTGATCATGGCGTTCTCCTCGTCGCCGTCGAGGTATTCGGCACCTTCCGCAATGATTTCTAGTATCTTTGCTTTTTCTTCGACAGTCAGTCCTTCCAGGTTCTTGACGTCCCGCTCGTTGACCTCCTCCGTAGCCGGGTCATCTGGAGTAACAAGAAGGTTGATCAATCCCGCCAGGATATTCTTGTCTGGCTTATCCTTTGCCATTTCGTCACGAATTTTCTGCAAAGCCTCTGTGATGACCTCTGTCACAAGTTCCGGGCTGAGATCCGCTTCTTCAATGAGTGCCTTCAGTGCTTCGATGCTATTTACACGAATCCGGACAAGCACGTCGCCGTTATTCTGGTCCCTGAACTCGAGTTTTATTTGGAAGCGGTCTGTGATGGACAGGTCCGGGAATTGGGTGTTCATTTCACCGTTCTTGATGTAATCCAGACTGACCATATGGGATTTTCCACCGTGTTCAAACTCTCCATAGGAGACATACTGTCCTACATCTTTGAACTTATACATGTCGAATTGCATTGAGCCGCTGCCTGCGTTAGCTGCGCGAATAGCGTTGAGCAAGGGGGCGACGGAATATGGTTCAACGGCGCGCGTTTCCATTACCTTATCATCTGTGGTACCCGTATTACTCAGCGTGGACACGTAGGATCGCACTTGCGTAGATCCATGAATGTCATTCCGGCGGATGAGCTGACGAAGGAGCAAGATTCTGGCGTCAATCACCGTGTGATGTCCATATAGATATTGCCTGTACTGCTCGGGTTCCATCCGGTCAGCGTGGCCAATAGAATTTGCCATTGAGACCGTCTGCAAGAGGTTGAGATCGTTGAATGCTGGCGGCACAATTGCGGTTTCGAAACCTCGAATCCGGTTCGTGTTCGGATCAAAGAACGAGCGTTGGCTTTCACTGAGGCTCGGTTCAGGGAGCCGTCGTTGGTAAAGTTGTTCGCGCCAGCTCATCATGTTCATGAATGCCTGAGCCTGAAACTCCATCCAGCTGTTTTGAGCATTGTTTTGTGGCGTTCTGTTAGTTTCTTTTTGGTCCTTAGGTGGCCTCCGGGGATCGCCAGGTTCTGGACGGTTCGGATCATAGCGCGGCCGGCGCTCGGTCTGGCTTGCTTTTCGCTCCTGGGCGTGCTGATCTGTAGTCTTGGTTTCTTTACGATCTTTCTTGGGAGGTTTTTCCTCCTTAAGTTTCTTCTTCTTCTTGTTCTTCTTTTTCTTCCTTTCGTCCTCATCCGCCAGATCTATGAGATCGTCGTCTTCAAGGCCAAGGACGTCGACGCGATTTGACGGGTTGTTCGCCGCATAATGATAGGTGCTCGCGTCATAAGACAACTCGGCAAGCGGATCAACAGCGTGAAACCTGCCGAGCGCGGCATCGTACTGGCGGAATCCGAGATCTTTGAATCCCATCCCGTCCGTTGTGGACATGCCACGGTATTTGTCGTTCGCGCGTTCGAAGGCCGTCTCGCCGTGCGAAAGCCCAAATGGATAGTAGTCTTCAAATTGAACAATGGGTGACCGCTTGTGGTGGACTGCGAGATCATCCATCCAAACACGGCTGCCCGGGCTTTCATTGCTCACATAGACGTAGATATAGCCTACACGATCGATCACGCGTTGAATGTGCATGCGGTCGAAGTCTACCGTATTTTCAGATGCAGGTTCGAAGCCTGCAGCTTCCTCTATCCGGTCAAACCCGAGGTCCACAGGGTTGAAGTCTAAATCGAACAACACGTAGTTGATGTATGCTTGCGGAGCAGTCGTGGGATCCCCATCGGAAGTGAACAAGGTATTGAGTCCCCCCAGCAGCGTTGAAGCATCCGGCGGGGTTACCTCGAGCATATTGACTGCAGCAGTTTGTACAGAAGGTACCAACAGTGCCAGTAACGACGCGAGTGAGATACCGTCGTGATCGGATTTCGTTTCATACTTGCCATAGACTTCCATGTCGATAACATCGCCGGGGTAAACCTTGCGAATCGTATAGGGGCCAATGGTCTTATTGTCAGATCCGTCCAAATAAATCGCATTACCTATCTGCTGACTAGTGTGATTTAACCACTGGCTGACATTGCGTATTTCGGTTTGGAACAGGTTTTCGAAATCCCTCATTTCCCGCACGCGTGGATTGGTTTCATCTGCAATGCCGGTGTCTTCCATCGTTGCAGTAATGGTATTAGCCTCCTGTTTAGCAGTAAACGTCAAACGGATATTGCCCACATTATCCTTGATTTGATACTGGTATTCCGGTGGCTCCTGTTGACCTTTCGGTATCATGACTTTTCCTTCTGAGTGGACAAGGAATTTTAAAGTGTCATCTTCAAAAACCAGCGGTCCCACATACTCTATTTTCTTGGGGAGCGGGGAGGAAGCCCCATAGACCAACTCCGCTATTTTGAACCCGTCGGCATTATAGGTCGACTTCACTTTTTCGCCATTCTCCTTGACCATTTCGTCGGTGAGATTCAGATAACTATTGTATTTGATCTTTCCAATCAGTTTGTTTTTATCCGCCGACAAGTTTCCGTTGAGGTCATACGCATAATCAGTCCCGGTTTCATTTCCATCTGTAAAGCTTTCTATCCGGTGCCCGTAGTCCGTGACTGCCAGGACGCGATTTCCTCGATTTGCTCCACTTCCATAGTCGTACACCAGCTTGTCAAGTTGCGCACCACTGACGTTGTTCCGAAGCATCGTCAAAATGTTGCCATTCATATCATACATCGCCTCTTCCCGGAATGCCTCCGTCTCCTCCCAGCTTGTGACTTTAGCCACGTGGCTGGCACTCCGCAGACGATTCATCGGGTCATAGCTGAATTTATAAGCCCGCTCTCTCGGTTCCGACCACTTGGTCATGCCCAAACCGAGGTTTGCGCTCCATTTTACGGCCGAGAGGTTCCCGTTGAACTGCGGTGTAAACGTTCCAATACCCAGATCGTTGTCGTACCCGAACTCCATCCCGAAATAATCCTTTGGACCGCCATCGTCCACATCCAGGTCGGAATTATTCATACGCGTGAGCCACCCGCGGATGTTGTACCGGTAGTCGACGTGTTGCTGAAATTCAATGTCATCGACGCTGTGCAATTTTTTCGTTACAAGCTGCCCGAGCTCGTTATATTCATTGGAAGCAAGCAGTACCTCCTGCGCCTGGTTGACCTGGTGCCAGTTTTTCAGCAATCTCCCCCCATGATCGTACTCCAGGCGGTTCGCGATATCAATCTTCAACATCTCATAAGGAATGTCGAACGACATCGTGAGCGGCCCTAGTGTCGCCGAGGAGGTGTGAAGCGCTACCGTCGTCTTATAGGCCGTTGTTGCTGAGATTGTGCCGGTGTGATAAGAAAATCCGTTTTTCATAAATCTCACCGTGGAGCCGACACGCTCTATGCGGAAAATATCACCCGACGCATATGTACCTGTATACGGCATGGCGCCTTTATCCCTGACCTCCCACTGACCGTTGTTCTTCAGGTAGATATAATAATCTATCTCCGTGTAGCTCGTTACCGCTCCGGTAGCCGCCAAACCGGCCAGTCGCGCGGTATTCGTTTCCGAGGCTGGAAACTCGATCCAGCCGTCGCCCGTCATCGTGTTCATCGTGCCGGCGTAGGCGTTCCAGGCGCTCGCGCCTGTGCGTGTAAGCACACCGTTGGCAGCTACCGATATATTAGTCCTGTATGACCACCTGATCGGTGCTGTATTGGGGTCGGTTCCGAAGGATGCAGTGGTCCGTGCGAGCGTTCCACCCGAAGTGTCAAACGTACAATCGGCGATCAATGTCGTCGTCGAAGTTGTGGCGAAGGTGTATAAATTTGCCCTGTTTACGATGATGCTGACTTTCCCAGCTACTCTCTCAAGCCTGACCACATCGCCCTTGCGCAATTCGCACAAAAATCCGAGGTTCGACGAATTACTGTGTGCAAACAACTGGTTGTTGTACATATACGCAGCATAGTCGATCGTTAATCCGGCGCTGGCATCCGTGTCGGAGAATCCAAACATTTTTAAGTCCGTCACATTTTCAAGGACGGTTTCGATCCATCCGCCCTGAGACGCAGGCAAAACCTGCAGCGAGGATGCGCCGGTATTCCATCCGGCCGAAAGCGCTGTCAATTTTTGTGGCTCATATTTTACATTGACAAGGGCCTGCCATAGAATCGGATGCCGTACCTGAACTGAATTCAGCGAAGTAAGGACACGGCCTGGAAAATCAAACGTCGACGTTGAGCGACTGATCTTCCGCTGGTGGTCTTCGGCAACGGTCTGCAACACGCGGTATTTTTCGTCGTAATACGTCACAGAACGCATCATCATATTCTCTCCGACAACACGCGTCATTGCTCCCGTTGGCCGGCCTTTCACCGCTTGAAGATGCGTTGGATTCTGCCCGGCAACGTGGTCGATATCAAAATCGAAAACCGGATCATTGAAGAGTGTTCTGAATGTATAATCGTCGTAATAAGTGACCGTCATCACGGTCGTTCCGGTGTTTGGAAAACTTCGGTTGGTGTAACCGTAGTTGGCAGGTGAGCCATCATAGTCTTCGTAAAACTTATCCGGCGAGCTGGTAAACGTATTGACATATAGCTGCATTTCAGCCTGCGTCACTTCATTTCCCGTATGTTTGTAAAGACCGGTCATGATCGGCCTGTTGAGGGCATCGTATTTGGTAAAGGTCCATTCATTTTGAATGGACTGGTTACCGTCCTGGCTGAGCACAACGCGATCCCGGTTATCGTATACCATGTGAACCCAGTCTGAGCCCGGCAGTTTCTTGCCGATCATTCGTTTCCTGGCGTCGTAACGGTACTGGAATGCGAGGTTTCCAAGCACCTGTTGCTCGCGAGTCGGCGCAATCCTGTAGAACGTCCCGGTGACTGATGGGATCACACCGCCCGAGGTGTTCATCGACGCGTCAACGTAAAGATCTTTCGTGGGATCCGTTGCACGGGAATGAATCAAGGTTCCGTTCTTATAATACCTGATTTCACTCGCAGCCCGCTCGATCCGGTATACATCGCCCTTGATCAGACTTCCGCACGATTTTACCTGCGTTCCTGATTCATAGATGGACACGAGCCCGTTGCTGGTAAAATAAAAGCCATAAAGGATACTCGTGTAGTTAACGTTCGGATCTGTATATGACAAGCCTAGCGAATAGGTCGACCCAACCGTTGACGCGATAAATTCGATCCATCCATCTGCGTTAGCGGTGAGTTTGTTTTTAGATGATGCGCCGGCGTTCCACGCTGTCGCAGCAGTCTTCTTTAAAGTGTAGGCTTCATCACGCTGCATCCCGGTAATCCTGGTCCACTCCACCGGATTACCGACGCCGAACGTTTTGCTGGCAGATCGGCCCGCTCCATCTGTAACAATCGCTGTATACGTTCCCACAGGCTTTCCGGTGAGAACCTGACCAGTCTCCCCGCCCGACCACTGCACTGAATAAGCCGGGGTTCCACCT
>DASPNN010000360.1:0-2802 GCA_035626495.1 Chryseosolibacter sp. | reverse complement strand
TGGAAAAGCAGGTCGAAAAACGGACGGAAGAGTTGCAGATCGCAAATGAAAAGCTGCTGCGCTCAAATACGGAGCTTGAACAGTTTGCATATGTGTCCAGTCACGATCTGCAGGAACCGCTGAGGAAGATTCATACTTTTTCACAGCTCCTGTTGCCATCCGTGGAGAATAGCGCGGAGGCCAAAAACTATCTAGAAAAGATTATCGCTTCCGCAGTGCGGATGTCGGGGCTGATTGGTGATTTGCTGAACCTTTCACGACTCTCGAAACCCGAAGACGCATTTAAGACTGTCGACCTGGAAGAAGTCGTAAAAAGTGTGCGGAATGATTTCGAAATCCTTATAGCGCAAAAGAATGCGACCATTAACGTACATAATAGATTGCCGGTTGTTGTCGGCGTTCAGTCACACTTCACACAGTTGTTTTTGAATCTCATCAGTAACTCCTTGAAATTTTGCCGGACGAAGCCTGTTATTGAAATTTCGTCGGCCATTGAGCGTCAACCAAGGTTTGAAGACCTGCTCCCGGTGAAACGTGAAATTTATTATGCGCGCATCGAGGTAAAGGATAATGGCATCGGCTTCGATCAGAAATATGCCGACAGGATTTTCACTATTTTTCAAAGACTTAACAACCGGAAGGAATATGGCGGTTCGGGCATCGGCCTGGCGATATGCAAGAAGATCGTCGAAAACCATCAGGGCCGAATTACTGCTACCTCGTCCGTCAACGCAGGCTCGTGTTTTACCATATACCTTCCTCTTTGCGGTTAGACCAAGCTGCGCATAATAACGATTAATTCTACGCCACGATTCCCTTCCGTATGGATTGAGCAGCCTTGCGAACGCGGTTAGATCTCTGACCCGCACGAAACAATTTGTCAGGACCTTCGTCATATGAGTGCCCTGTACGATGATCGCCAGTCTCTCAAGTTTCCAACTGGCGGGTGTAGTTATGTTCTTGTATTCCCGACAAAAAACATCAGCGGCAGGCCGCATCTCAATCGGTGGAAAGGGGCGAATTTTTGCCGGCACGGGTGGGCTACTTTACACAAATCACTGATTGATACGCAAATAGGGAAACATCACATGTCTGGACCGCATTCCGTTCCTCCTTGTCCTGTGCAAAAAGCTATCAAATCCCGGTTTTTTTAGTTAACTTCTCCTACGGTTTCAGGATGTGAAACCGCGGATTTACTGATTTCCCATCACCAAAAAATTATCGATATGAGATCCGTCAAAGTATTTCTCATGGGTGCCCTTCTCATTGCAAGTTCCGTTGCATGGGCGCAGAAGGTTGGACTGTTAATGGACAGTTACGTCATAGAAAGGTGGCGCACCGATCAAACGCTGTTTACTGAAAAAATACAATCGCTCGGGGGAAAAGTGCTCGTTGAGGTTCCGCATGGCAATCCCGATGAGCAGGTGAAACTCGGAAAAAAACTGCTCGCCAGCGGGATTGATGTGCTTGTGATCGTCCCGACCGATGCTCAGAAAGCCATTGCCATCGTTGAGGCTGCGAAAGCGGCAAACATTCCGGTGCTTTCTTACGATCGCCTGATCCCAACCAAAGACGTTTCCCTCTATATTTCATATGATGGTACGAAAGTTGGCCGGCTTCAAGCCCAATATGCCAAAGACAAAGTTCCAGCGGGCAATTACATGCTGATCAATGGACCGAAATCTGACAACAACAGCATTATGTTTCGCAACGGCCAAATGGATGTCATTCAAAGTGAAATAAAATCCGGTAAGATCAATGTGATTGCGGATTTCATTCTGGACGACTGGAGTGAGCTTGAAGCAATTATGAAAGTTGAGGAATTTCTTTCTAATAATTCTGTCCGTCCGGATGTGATCATCGCCGCCAACGATGCGCTTGCGACCGGAGCGCTCCAAGTGCTGCCCCGCGATCTTGCCGCAAAAATCGTGATAACGGGTCAGGACGCTGAACGCATGGCCCTGAGGAATATCGTGGCAGGGCAACAGAGCATGACCGTGTACAAACCGATCAAGCCGTTAGCCTATCAGGCTGCCGAAGCCGCGATGAAGCTGGCGAAGAAACAGCCCGTCGGCGCGACAAAAATGAAGTATGGTGATATTGAGGTCAATGCGATATTGCTCGACCCAATTGTAGTGGATAAGACAAACTACAAAGACACGATCGTCAAAGATGGTCATCTGAGCATGTCTGAGATCAACAATTAGCAAATCCCACTGGCCGTGATTCATAAACAGAATGGCTCCGGCTTTTTTTAACCAAAGGCACGAGCCAGTCTTGAAGCGGCATTACGGTCCTGCCATGCTGACCATTCATATTTTTTGTAGACTTGTGTACACGCACCCGCGAATAGATTGCCTTGAAGGACACACCAGAGTTCTAAGAGAATGGTGCGATACCCATAGGCAGAGCACCCTGTCAGAATGGGCAATGCCAAGGCAGTCGCAGCGATTTTAATTGCCTGGTGAAACATCATTTGGGTTCATGGTACACAGCATGGCAGAATGCTGGATTTTTAACGGAATTGCCAGGCCAGAATTTGGACATTTTTACGAACGGCCGCTGCCTTGTTGCGAGTCAAACTGTAAGCAGAGCTGCGTGATTTCTCAAACTGCGATGAGCATTTACCGTTGGCATATGTTTTTATTAATCAAGTGTACGATCTATTTATATATATAACATCACAAAAGGAAAAGGGACGGGCCCGTAAGCCGGTCCCTTTTCTGCTTTGGTGCTCCCCAAGCCTCCGCTTCAAGTCCTTGGTCGTCGAATTTCTTCAGATAAAAATATAACTTTACCACA
>DASPNN010000359.1:0-6738 GCA_035626495.1 Chryseosolibacter sp. | reverse complement strand
GAACTTGTTTGTCAACTCATGGGTGATGCCGAGCTCTTCAATGGTTTCTGAAAGGTTGGTGTGAATAACACCGGAGACCGTTTTTTCCACCGTGAGAACTTCCCGCTGACGTACATCGACAGACAGGGAGTCGTCAAATCTAAAAATGATGTAGTCGATCGCATTCGGCTCGTATACCAGTGCCGTTGCCTGCATCACTGAATCTTCTTTCACGATGAGGGTGTACTTCTTATCGGCTGCAATTTTTCTGGGATCAAATACCTTGCGCGAGAGACTCGATAGCTGATGGATCAGCTTGGCGGGCACATTGTATTGCTCCAGGATGTCGCCCAGTCGCTCGTTGCGCTTGATCCGGTCCTCAATGATCTTGTGATCATCCTGAACAATCATGCCATAGACGATTTTCGGTTCTTTGGGTGCGACCTTTTCAGTGGTCGTCGTATCCACATGCACAGCGGCAGGTTCGGCGGGAGCCGTTGCCGGAATGTAGAACTTGTTGATCAGGAATACACCACATGCCATGGTGATAATGAGAAATCCAAGCGCGCGCTTTACCATCGTTTTTCAGAGCAGTTTAAAAAATGAGATAACAAAGATAACCCAGTTAAAAAAAATACCAACGGCGGCATTGGTGGAACCGGCTTATAATCAAAGATATATCTAATTCAAATTAAATAAAAAACCAAAGCATACGGCTGCTTGGCATGGTCAAAAAAGCCCCGTTAAAACAGATTTGTACCCTGGTTTGGATATAAGCGATTGTATGTTTTCTTACCAGTCTCCAGAAAATCCACGAAGTTTTTCACGCTCAGATCGTGGGCTTTCGGCCAGGCGAGCACTCGCTCATCCTTTCCGACCAGCACATAGAACGGTTGAGCATTGTTGTTGAGTGACCTGATCTGCAAATCGGCGTTCTGCCTGCCGATTGTCTTTTTCACTTTCTTGTCGTACTTCGACGTATACCACTCGCTTTCGGGAAGCTCCCGCGCTTCATCCACGTACAGCGCGACAACGACGAAATCATTCTTGAGCCTCTTCAGCACCTCTGGATCCGACCATACCACCGCTTCCATCTCCCGGCAGTTGGTGCACCCATGTCCGGTGAAGTCGATGAACAGCGGTTTGTTTTGCGCGCGCGCGCATGCGAGCGCCTGGTCGTAATCAAAATATCCTGAAATGCCGTGGGGCAGGTGCAGGAAGTCGGAGTACTTCGGTGTATCGCACGTCTCACTTGCATTTTCCGTGGCGGTGGCGACTGAGACAAGGTTAAAATCGTGGGTGTACATCGGGGGAAGATAACCGGCAAGCGCCTTCAACGGGGCGCCCCATAAACCGGGAACCAGATAAATGACAAACGAAAACGTCGCGATGGCCAGCATTAACCGGGAGACGGTCAAATGAATCACCGGGTTTTCCCCACGCATGGTGATCTTTCCCAGGAAATAGAAACCGAGCACGGTAAAAATAACAATCCAGATCCCGATATTGATTTCCCGGTCGAGTATTCCCCAGTGATAGGTCTGATCGACGATGCTGAGAAACTTCAGGGCAAGCGCCAACTCCAGTAGCCCGAGCGTTACTTTGACTGTATTCAGCCAGCCGCCAGACTTCGGCATACTCTTCATCCATTCCGGAAACACGGCAAACAATGTAAATGGTATCGCGAACGCGAGTGAGTAGGCCAGCATGCCCAGCACAGGCTTGATCACCTCGCCACCGGCTGAGAGCACCAGCACATTCCCCACAATCGGAATCGTGCACGAAAATGAGACCAGCACCAGGGTAGCCGACATGAAAAAGATCCCCACCAGGCCCCCTTTTTCCGCAGCGCGATCGGCTTTGTTTACCAGCTTGTATGGGGCGTTAATTTCGAACAGACCCAAAAACGACAGCGCAAACACGATAAACATGACAAAAACAAAAAGATTTGGCAGCCAATGCGTTGCGAGGGCATTCAGTCCGTCGGCCCCGAACAGCAGGGCGAACAATGTTCCGGCGATTGTGTAAATGACCACGATCGAAACACCAAAAATGATTGCATTGCGAACGCCGGTAGCCCTTGATTGATCGTCCTTAAGAAAGAACGTGACCGTCATCGGGATCATCGGGAAAACGCACGGCGTAATGAGGGACGTCAGACCGAGTATGAATGCAAGGAACATATATCCGAGCAAGGATTTGTTAGTGTCTTCGGGCTCGCCTTCCAGGATTGAAGGGTCCAGAATCGGGCCGCGATTCTTCGAACCACTGTTATCGTCAGCCGACGCAAACACGGGAGGCGCAGTGCCGCCAATCAAGGAGGAAAAATCGAAGTCTTCGTTGAAAGAAATGCATACATCCGTGCAAACCTGACCGGAAATTGTGCCGGCGATCATCATAGACCCGCCCGTAACCTTGATCTTTTGCCGGAACTCCGCATGCTTTTTGAAGACTTTCACGTCGCATTCGAAGATGGAATCGAATTTTTTAACAGAATTGATCGACTGCAGGGAGCCGATAGTTTCGAAACCCGTTGCATTTTCAAACTTAATCTCGGTTAATAAAGGGCCGCAGAGCGAGTCAAAATCGGTGGCGTACATGTACCACGGGTCTTCAATCTCCGCACGGAAGATGAGCTCGATTTCGTCACCGGCCTTTGCATCTTTATCGGATACATCAAAACTCCATTTAGCAGGCTTCAGCACCTGGGCGCTGGCGACAGAATTGGCCAGAAGGGCCGCCAGCAGTAAGAAAAGAAATGACCTCATAATTTTCGAAGGTGCAAAAATAACGAACTAATCGGCAAAATAGTTAACGGACGATGTGTTAACGACTCGTTAACGCCGCTCAGATCTCGATCTCCACCTGGCCCTGAAGAAGGTCTTCGAACTTTTGCCGCTCGCGAATGAGCCTGGGCTGCCCGTTAAGTACAAGTACTTCCGCAGGTTTCAGCCGCGAATTGTAATTCGATGACATCGAAAAGCCGTAGGCGCCGGCGTTCCGGAAAGCAAGGATATCACCTTCACGAACTTCGGCGAGCTTCCTGTCCGAACCAAACGTATCGGTTTCACATATATATCCGACAATGGTATAAAGCTTCTGCGAGCCCGCTGGATTGGAAATGTTAACGATCTCGTGGTAAGCGTCATACATCATCGGGCGGATGAGGTGATTGAGGCCGGAGTTTACGCCGACAAACGTAACGGACGGCGTGGATTTAACGACATTGACTTTGACAAGGAGATAACCGGCTTCGCTCACCACGAATTTTCCCGGCTCAAAATGGAGTTCGAGCTTGCGGCCGTACTGCCTGCAGAATTCGTTGAAAGCACTGGTCAGCTTCAGACCCAGGTCGTAAACGTTGGTAACAATGTCACCTTCCTTGTAAGCGACCTTGAAGCCGCTGCCGAAGTCGATAAACCGCAGCTTTGGAAAATCGCGCGCGACGCTGAAAAGTATATCGGCCATTTTCAAAAACACCTCACTTTCCGTAATGTCGGATCCTGTATGAATATGAAGTCCGTTGATCTGAATATTGTGTTTGCCCACGATCCCGTGAATTTCCTGCATCTGGAAGACCGAGATGCCGAACTTTGAATTGCTATGACCGGTGGAAATCTTGTAATTCCCTCCCGCCATGATATGTGGGTTGAGCCGGATGCTGCACGGGTAAGTGTCCCCGTATTTCTCACCGAACTTCTGGAGTGCAGAAAGGCTGTCGAGATTAATGGTCAGCCCAAGCCCGACCGCCTCGATGATCTCCTGGAAATCGACCCCGCTTGGCGTATACATGATCTGCGAGGGCTCGAAGCCAGCACGCAGAGCAAGCTGCGCCTCTTCGATCGACACTACGTCGATGTCGGAGCCATATTTTTTCAGCAAACGGAGTATCGACAGGTTGGTCAGGGCTTTGGCGGCGTACTTGATCCTGACGTCAGTATTGGAAAAAGCACCCTTCAGGGTTTTGAGCTGATGGACGATCTTGTCGGCGTCGTACACATACACAGGGGTCCCAAATTGACGGGCAAGGGAGACCAGGCTGATGCCCTGAACCTTGTAACTACCTTCTGATAACTCCATTGAATTGTGGACAAGCCGCAAATATAGATCACAGAGACAGAGTTTTTATATGCGAATAGATGACCGGTGGTAATTATTTTCGGCCGCACTCGATGACCGTGCAAAACATGGTTGAATGTTCTCGGCCGTCACCTTACTTTTGCGCCATGAAACTTTTCTTCCGCGAGCAGGGACAGGGGCAGCCAATCGTAATCCTTCATGGGATTTTCGGGTCATCGGACAACTGGCTGACGCAATCCAGGTTACTTTCGGAAAACCACCGGGTGCTTTCCCTGGACTTGCGTAACCATGGTCAATCTACTCACGTCGATGAATTCGACTATCCGGCTATGGTAAAGGACCTCGAGCAGTTCATTACGGAGCATCAGCTGAAAGATCCGATCATGATCGGCCATTCGATGGGAGGGAAGGTTGCGATGAACTTTGCTGTCGCGCATCCCGACCTGCTTCAAAGACTGATCGTCGTCGATATAGCCCCGAAACCGTACGACCTGACACATTACGTGATCATGGACGGATTGAAGGCTGTGCCGATTGAACGTCTTACTTCCCGACAGGAAGCTGACGCAGCCTTGGCACCTTATGTGGAAGAACCCGATGTCAGGCAGTTTCTTTTGAAAAATCTGCAGCGCAAACCAGAAGGTGGATTTCGCTGGAAGCTTAACCTGCCGGTGATTGCACGTAACCTGCCGAAGATCGGATACGACCTCCACTTCGAGGGGACCTTCGACAAGCCGGTGCTGTTCGTCCGTGGAAGCAGGTCAAAATATATTCTCGACGAGGACCGCGCCCGCATTATGCAGCTCTTCCCACAAGCGGAACTGAAAAGCCTCGATACCGGTCATTGGGTGCAGGCGGAAAAGCCGCAGGAATTCGTCGAGCTGGTCAGGGAGTGGTTGTTGCGAACGGCGTAAAACCGGCCCTTATTTTTCGAGCTGAATGCAGGCCCAGGTCTCCCGTTCATCGCGATGCATTTCCTTCAGACCGTGTTGAGAGGCCTCAGCCAGGAGGTCGCCGATGTCGTGTGTATAAAATCCGCTGATAAGGAGACGCGATCCTGGCTTCATGTATTTCGAATATACTTTCATTTCCTCGAGCAAAACATTTTTGTTGATGTTTGCCAGAATAATGTCGAAGATCCCTTCCGGATCTACCTCCAGGATCGTGCCTTGCCGGATCGAAATGCCGGAGCACCCGTTGATGGCGATATTCTCGTTGCCGTTTGTAACACTCCACTCGTCAATATCAAATGCCAGCACCTCAGCCGCGCCGAGCTTGCACGCCATGATCGCCAGGATGGCCGTTCCACACCCGGCATCCATAACGCGGGCGTTCCGGTGATCAATCGTCATTTGGTTTTTCACCATCAGATAAGTTGTCTGGTGGTGGCCGGTCCCGAACGACATCTTTGGGGTGATGATCACTTCATAGGGGTAGAACTTTTCCGGCTTGTGAAACTCGGCGCGGATCAGGCAGCGGTCGTCAACAATGATCGGCTCATAACTGCGTTCCCATTCCTCGTTCCAGTTTTTCTTTTCGATGCGATCAAAGCTAAAGTGCAGGTCGGTATGCAGGAGGTATTTCGCCTTGATGGATTGCAGCAGGTCCTTCTCATAACGGTCGTCCTCGACGTAAGCTTCGAACCCGTTTTCTGTTTCCATGAATGTTTCAAACCCTATCTCGGCCAGCTCGGCCATGAGGATTTCCGCATACTCGGGCAGACATTTAACCTGCAACCTGGTGTAATGCATGTTGGATTCTAGGCGCTCTTGATAATGTCGGTGAACTCGCGCGACTTCAGGGATGCGCCGCCAACCAGTCCGCCATCGACGTCGGGGCAGGAGAACAGTTCTTTTGCGTTCGCCGCATTCACGCTTCCGCCGTAGAGAATCGAGATGGTGTCGGCCGTCGGCTGCCCATACTTCGAGGCAATGTGTTTTCGGATGACGGCATGCATGTCCTGGGCCTGCTGGGCTGACGCAGTCTTGCCTGTTCCAATTGCCCACACCGGTTCATATGCCACGACCACCTTGCGGATCGACGTGTCATCAAGATGGAAAAGACTTTCTGTAATCTGTTGCTTGACGAGCGTTTCATGACCATTGCTTTCGCGGACCTCCAATGGTTCGCCACAACAAAAGATCGGTACCAGAGAATTTTTCAGGGCGATGTCCACTTTTTTTGCGAGCAGCTTTCCGTTTTCCGCAAAGTATTGCCTGCGTTCACTGTGGCCGAGGATTACGTAGGGGATGTTCATCGATTTGAGCATCGCTGCCGACACTTCCCCGGTATATGCACCCGACTCATGCTCGCTGCAGTTTTGAGCACCGATGGCGATTCGTGAGTTGGCTCCCAGCAGGTTTTTGATGGGCAGCAAGTAGGGGAAGGGCGTGCAGAAGATGACCTTAACGTTTCCCTTTACTTCATCGGCAACCATTCCGGAGATCTCCGAGGCCAGGATATTGGCTTCTTCGAATGTCTTGTTCATCTTCCAGTTGCCCGCAACAATTTTTTCGCGCATATCGAATGGTGGTTTGGTGTCGGGGGGCAAAGATAGAGATTAGCGTGTAAGGAAAAACGATAATTTCAGCAAACGATTTCAAAGGGGTTACCGGTTGCCTGTGACCTGCTACCGGTCTCAGTGTTCATTCGAGGTCTGAGTATTACCGGTAGTGATTT